>CAWUIX010000087.1:0-7518 GCA_963922395.1 uncultured Rhodobacterales bacterium
CAACGCAACGAATAGGTGCGGCGGAAGTTCGGAAGTGTGGTGGCAATCTTCGCCTGATCCTGTTTGCCGTAGAGATACATGCCGACGAGGCCAAATGTCTCTCCAAGGTCCGGGCCCACCTGTGATGCGGCCAACTGACGATCCTTCCGTCCTGCCCCGCCAAACCATGTCCCGCCACCCTTGCGCGCTATCACCCAGTCATCTCCGACGGGGTCGTAGAGCAGGCCAAGGATCGTCTCACCCTGGGAGACGACGGCAAGGATCACACCGAAGGTGGAGAGACCGTTTGCAAAGTTCCATGTCCCGTCGATCGGGTCGATGATGACGGTCAGACCGGGATGGGCGATGCCGTCGAGCAGCGACCGGTCTTCGGAAACAGCCTCTTCCCCCACAATCCGTGCATCCGGCAGAATGTCGCTGATGCGGATCCCGAGTTCCGCCTCTGCGGCCCTGTCGGCAACAGTGACCAGATCGTCGGCAGCACTCTTCGTATCGATCTCAGTCGCGTCCAACGCTTTGAACCGCGGTAGAATTTCGGCGCGCGCGACCGCACGCACCGACTCGATAATCGCGGTTTCTTCGGCTTGATCCAACGTCCTCACGTCGCCAGCCCACGTCCGCGAAGAAGCGCCTCTGGCCCGGGCATCCGGCCCCGAAACGCTGTGTAGAGTTCGTCTGCGGGTTGGGAGCCGCCGGTTGAAAGGATGTGCGTTTCGAGCCGTGCGGCCATATCGGCATCGAACGGGTCACCGACCTCCTCGAACGCAGCGAAGGCGTCGGCATCCATCACTTCCGACCACATGTAGCTGTAGTAACCGGAGGAGTATCCGTCGCCCGCGAAGACATGGGCAAAATGCGGGGTGGCATGCCGCATGCGTATGGCGTGGGGCAGCCCGATCTCTTCAAGCACTTCAGCCTGACGCGCCATCGGATCCGCAGGGGCAGGCCCGTCATGGAAGGCCAGATCGACCAGGGCAGAGGCGACATATTCTACAGTCTGAAAGCCCATGTCGTAGGTCGCCGCTTTGAGAAGCCGGTCCAAAAGATCATCGGGCATTGGCGCACCGGTTTCTGCATGGGTCGCATAGCGGCGCAGGACATCCGGAACCTCAAGCCAGTGCTCATAGAGCTGCGAGGGCAGTTCGACGAAATCGCGGGCGACCGAGGTGCCGGAGATAGATTCGTAAGTCACGTCCGAGAGCATCTGATGCAGCGCATGGCCGAACTCGTGAAACAGTGTCCGCGCGTCGTCGTAGCTGAGAAGAGCGGGGCGCCCTTCGACGGGCTTGGCGAAATTGCAGACGTTCAGGACGATGGGGCGCACCTCGCCGCCGAGCTTTCGCTGGGATCGCATCGCCGAACACCAGGCGCCGGAGCGTTTGGAGCTTCGAGCAAAGTAGTCGCCGACGAAAACCGCCATGTGGCGGCCATCGCGGGTCACCTCCCAGGCGCGCGCATCCGAATGGTGGAGTGGGGTATCAATCGGCGCAAACTCCAGGCCAAACAGACGGTTCGCACAATCGAAGGCTGCCTCAATCATGCGATCCAGCTGGAGGTACGGTTTCAGCTCGGCCTCATCGAGATCGTGCAGCTCTTTGCGCCGCTTTTCCGAGTAGAACCGCCAGTCCCACGCCTCGAGCCGACCGTTCACCCCGTCGGCGTGCATCATCTCTTCAAGCGCGGCGGCGTCGCGTTCTGCCTGCGCCTTCGCGGGGCGCCAGACCTCCATCAGGAGGTTGCGCACGGCGTCGGGCGTTCCCGCCATTTCGGTTTCGAGCTTGTAGCTGGCGAAACTCTCGTGGCCCAAGAGCCGCGCCCGCTCCTCGCGCAGCGCCAGGATCTCTTTCGCGATGGAACGGTTGTCGGTTTCTCCGCCGTTGGCACCGCGCGATACCCAGGCCTCATAGGCCGTCTCGCGCAGATCCCGGCGCTCGGAGAACTGAAGAAACGGGACAACCAGCGACCGGGACAGCGTCACAACCGGACCACCGGCGTCATTTTCAGCGCCCGCAGCCCGTGCTGTATCGACAACGAAATCTGGCAATCCCGCCAGGTCCTCTTCCGCAAGCGGGAGCATCCAATCCGCCTCGTCCTTCAGCAGGTTCTGGGTGAACTCCGTTCCCAGGATTGCGAGCCGTTCCTTCACTGCCTTTAGCCGATCCCGATCTTCACCCTCCAACTTCGCCCCCGCGCGCACGAAACCGCGACGGGTGAGGAACAGAACACGATACTGCTCGGCTGACAGATCAAGCGTGTCACGCGCCTGCCAGAGCGTTTCGATCCGTTCGAACAACGCCTGGTTCATGGTGATCTCAGAGCCGTAGGCGCTGAGCTTCGGCGAAAACTCCCGCATCAGGGTATTTCGCGCGTCATTCGTATCCGTCCCAGCCAAGGTGTAGAACACGCCCAGCACGCGAGAGAGCTGTTCGTCCGCGAGTTCAAGAGCCTCAATCGTGTTCGCGAAAGTCGGTGGCTCGGCGTTATCCGCAATCCCGGTGATCGTCGCGCGGGCTTCGGTCAGGGCGGCGTCGACAGCAGGACCGAAATCGTCGTCTAAAATGTCCTGAAACGGCGGCAAACCGAAGGGCAAGGTCCATTCAATCTCTAATGCATTGGTCATGGGGGAACTCCTTTGAACTCTAGCTAGACAGACGCCCCGGGGCTGACCAGTCCTTGCCGCCAGAAAATACACCCCAGACGCAAAACAGGGGCCCGAAGGCCCCTGTCGCATCCGGCCAATGGGCAGATCTTATTCTTCTGCGGCGTCTTCGTCGCCTGCGGTTGGCACTTCGTCCGCCGCTGGCGCCTCTTCGCCCTCTTCCTCATCGTCAGAGCCGGCAAGCCCGGACGGCGCCGAAACGGTCGCGATCACAAAGTCCCGGTCAATCGTCGGCTTTGTTCCGGCAGGCAAGGTTGCGCCAGAAATCGTGGCCGAATCCCCGATATCGAGGCCCGAGATATCGACCGTGATGCTTTCCGGGATGTCGCCAGCCGTCACGATCAGTTCCACTTCCGGACGGACGAGGTTCAACACACCGCCGCGCCGCAAACCGGCCGAGTCGTCTTCGCCGACAATCTCGACAGGAATGAAGAGGTTGATCTTCGTGGTCCGCTTCAGACGCATGAAATCTACATGCGTCGGCAGGTCCTTGACGATATCGCGCTGCACGTTCCGGCAGATGACGCGCACGTCGTCATGTCCATCGACCTTCATGTTATAAAGCGTGGACAGGAACCGGCCCTGCTTCAGCTTCTTCAGAAGTTCGTTGAAGGGGATGTTGATCGGCAGCGGGTCTACGCCACCACCATACACGATCCCAGGTACGTCGCCGTCGCGGCGAGCCTGACGGGCGGCCCCCTTGCCTGTCCCCGTCCGGACCTGGGCGTGGAGATCAGGGATCTCACCAGCCATTGGTCTTACTCCATCAATGAGGGGCGGGGTCCTCCAAGGGTGTACGACCCGCCCGGAAGCCGGTGCTATAGAGGCATGAGGGATGTTTGAAAAGCCCTAAAATCTGGCCTTATTCGCCGTAGGGCACCCAGACGGTTTTCACCTCGGTTGCTTGCGCCAGGAACTCTCCACTCGCCGGATCCGACCAATCGCGCGCGCGCCCGTGGTTCACCCATGTGCGCTTTAGGTTTCCTGCGGCCTCGCGCTCGATCAGGCCGGAAAGATCCGATGAGGAGAAAGACCAGACAGCATCGATGTTCATGTGCCCGGCCATCTGCGGCGCGAGCTCACCATGGGAGCCAGTCAGAATATTGACGACGCCCCCGGGCACGTCAGAGGTGTCCAAGACCTGATAGAGGTCTGTCGCCGCCAATGGATAGGGTTCGGTCGCCACAACAACCATCCGGTTCCCCATTGCCATTGCAGGGCCAATGAGCGAGACGAGCCCCAGGAGCGGGCTCTCGTCCGGCGCAAACGCCCCGATGACGCCAACGGGCTCATTCATCGCCAGCGCGATGCCCCGGAGCGGCACACCCTTCGCGCGGCCATCGTTCTTGTCGGCCCAGGCGGCCCAGGTGAAAAGCCGGTCGACCGATGCCGCAACCTCGGCCTTTGCCGTCGCCGCGCTTGTGCCAGTCAAATCTCGCAGGCGGCCCGCAAACTCCGACGCGCGGGCGTCAAGGTTCTCGCCAAGGTAATAAAGGATCTGCGCCCTCAGATGCCCGGTCGTATTTGACCAGGCCTTGGCGCCTTGCGCCGCCTCAACAGCGTTCCGCAGGTCCTTGCGGTTCGCGAGCCCGGCATGTCCCAGAAGCTTGCCGCCCTTGCTCCAGACCGCACGCGAGTACCCGCCGTCGGGCCGCGCCTGTTTGCCCCCGACATAGAGTTTCGCAGTCCGATCGAGCCCATCAACCTTGGCCTCACGCGGCGCGGCAACGGCGGGCACAGATTTCAGGGTCTTGGTCGGCGCTTTCGGACGGGTATAGGCCATGAGCCCCTCCCATCCCCCTTCACGGCCAAACCCGCTCTCGCGCACGCCCCCGAACCCGGCGGCGGCGTCAAACAGGTTCGTGGCATTCACCCAAACCACACCGGCGGCGAGTTTCGGCGCGACGTCCAACGCAAGGTTCACATTCTCGGTCCAAAGCGTCGCGGCGAGACCGTATCGTGTGTTGTTCGCCAACTGGACTGCTTCGTCCGGTGTGCGGAAGGTCGTGCCGACCAACACCGGGCCAAAGATCTCTTCCTGCATCAACCGGTCCGATGTCGAGAGACCGGTGATCAGCGTCGGGGGATAGTAGCACCCGGTCTCGGGCATCGGGATTTCGGCGTGAAACACCTCGCCCGCAGATCCGCTCACCATATCCGTGATTGTCTGGAGTTGGACGGGATCGACGACGGCGCCGACGTCAATTGCCTTATCGAGCGGATGACCCACCCGAAGCTTGTTCATCCGCTTACGCAGACGCGCATAGAACGTCTCCGCTATCCCTTCCTGCACGAGGAGCCGGGATCCCGCACAACAGACCTGGCCCTGATTGAACCAGATCGCGTCAACGAGGCCCTCGATCGCAGAGTCCAGATCGGCATCGTCAAACACGATGTAGGGGGACTTCCCGCCAAGCTCGAGCGTCAGCGTCTTCCCTGTCCCGGCGGTCGCCTCCCGGATACGCCGCCCGACCGAGGTCGAGCCCGTAAACGCAACCTTGTCCACGTCTGGGTGCTCGACAATCGCGGCGCCGGTTCTCCCATCGCCGGTCACGATATTGATCACACCCTTCGGCACGCCCGCCTCGCGACAGATATCGGCGAATAGGAGCGCGGTCAGCGACGTATACTCGGCCGGCTTCAGCACCACCGTATTGCCCATCGCAATCGCCGGCGCGATCTTCCAGGCAAGCATCAGAAGCGGGAAGTTCCAGGGGATGACCTGGCCGCACACACCGATCGGCGCACGAACCGCCAACTCCGCGTCCTGCAATTGGGCCATGCCCGCGTGGTAGTAAAAATGCCGCGCCACCAGTGGGATATCGATGTCCCGGCTTTCCCGGATCGGTTTCCCATTGTCGAGGCTTTCAAGCACGGCGAAGAGGCGCGCCTGCTTCTGGATGATCCGCGCGAGCGCATAAAGGACGCGCGCCCTGTCGCCCCCGGGGCGCTTCGACCAGCTCGAAAACGCCCGCCGCGCCGCTTTGACGGCCGCGTCCACGTCCGCCTCAGTGCCCTGACTGACAGAGGCCAGTATCTCTCCTGTCGCCGGATTCCGGCTGTCGAACGTGTCGGCCGGATCGGTCCAGGCGCCGCCAACAAACTGGCCAAACGTGCGCCCATGGTTTTCCAGCCAGGCCTGCACTTCGCCTTCGCCCTCGGGCGCAGGGCCGTATTCCAAACTCTCAAAGATCTCGGGTACGTTCATCTCACCCCTGCCCCGTCCTGCGCTTCATCCTGGCAAAAATACTCAAATCCAACCGTCACGCCATGGCATGCCGGTGGCTGGCCGAATAGCGGCCTGTCACGTGGTGCTCCAACTGCCGCTCGATGTCGCCCAAGAGGCTTGAGGCCCCGAACCGGAACAGATCGGGGCGCACCCAGCGATCGCCGAGCTCGTCCTTCATCAAGGCCATGTAGACGAGCGCATCTTTCGCCTTGGAGATCCCGCCAGCGGGCTTGTATCCGACCTTGAACCCCGTGCGCTCTTCGAAGGCGCGGATCGCCCGGATCATCACAAGGCTCACGGGAAGCGTCGCGTTCACGCCCTCTTTGCCCGTCGACGTTTTGATGAAATCGGCGCCCGCCATCATGCAGACAAGCGACGCCCGCGCGACATTGCGCAGGGTCCCGAGTTCTCCGGTCGCCAGGATCGCCTTCACATGCGCAGGACCGCAGGCCGCGCGAAACTCGGCCATCTCGTCATAAAGCGCCTGCCAGTTTCCGGTCAGGACGTGCCGCCGCGAGATAACAATATCGATCTCTTCCGCGCCCGCCGCCACGCTTTCCTTGATCTCCTGAACGCGCAAAGCAAAGGGCGATAGGCCTGCCGGAAATCCGGTAGAGACCGCGGCCACCGGGATACCTGTCCCTTGCAGCGCTTCTACCGCCGTGCCAACCATGTCATGATACACACACACCGCACCGGTCGTGATTGGAGGCATGCCCAGAGCCTCCAGCAGATCCTGGCGCACCGGCTGCGCCGCCTTCGCGCAAAGCCTCCGAACGCGGCCCTCTGTATCGTCACCTGCCAGTGTCGTCAGGTCGATCAGTGTAATCGCCCGTAAAAGCCAGGCCGCCTGCCATTCCTTCTTGACCGAGCGGCGCGTTCCGATGGTGGCGGCTCGTCGCTCGATAGCGGACGTGTTGGCCTGAACCGCGCGCACCCAATCGAGATCGAGCGGGAGACCCGCATTGCGCGGTTCCTGAACCTGCGGGAGACCAGCGGACGCGGCGACCTCGGGCGAGGGATTAATCTTTGTGGAATGCACGGGGCGAGCAGCCTTGAAATGGTGGGCAGACGTCTGGGACGTTCGCACGATCTCGGGCCAATTTCAAGATTGACCAAATGGTCAAAAATCAAGCTTTGCCCAACCAGAAAGGGCCCCCTGCGTCACAGGGGGCCCTGTCCGGCCGGAACTTGTCTGCGGGAACCTGCGCTCTAGTCCGCGGCAAACCGGCGGGCGCCTTCACCCGATTGACCTTGGGCGAAATGCCATCGTGCAAGGGCAGCCGCACTTCCACCTTCACGTCCGGAGACGGAGATGACGATCCGACCTTTCGGGGCCTCTGCCTGGGCCGTCGAAGTCGCAGAAGACTTTTGCTGCACGTTATTCATTGCAAGGGCCGGGCTGGCTGCACCGAGTGCAAGTACGAGAGCAAGTGAAAGCTGTTTCATCGCGGTAGTCCTTTCCTTGAGAATTCTAATGTTGCCCATCTCGACGTCTTTGGTTCCGTGGCGGGCCCATTGCTGGGCCCGCCCTGCCGGGTGACGTCACTTGGGGGGATAGACCCGGCAATTTCAGGATCAATCGTCTCCGCGGTCACCGTCGTTGGAGAGCTTCTCGGCAGCGAAGGCG
>CAWUIX010000088.1:0-7446 GCA_963922395.1 uncultured Rhodobacterales bacterium
CACCGAGACGAACACCACGAGGATGTTGGCCGGAAGCGAGATGATGCCCAGGGGATCGGAATCCCAGGCGATGCCGAGGTAGATCCAGGTCCCGAGGACCAGTGTGATGCCGATATACATGTTTCGCTTCTGTGGCTGCGTGTAAAACCTTGAGTTGAACAGCACGCAGAGGAAGATAATCGGGAACAGGAACAGGATCGCGGCCATGTAGGTCGGGATCCCGGTCAGCACGATCTCTGGCGTCACCAAGAGGTAGAAGAGCAGGATCACCGGGAAGGCGAGAACGAGGTTCGCGATGAAGGACAGGATCGTGTCCAGGAGCCCGCCGTAGTAGCCCGCCGGCAGGCCGAGCGTGATGCCGACCATGAAGGCGAAGACCGTGGCGAAAGGTGCGATCTTCAGCACTTCGGTGGAGCCCGCGATCATGCGGCTGAAGACGTCGCGCGCGAGGTTGTCACCGCCGAGAAGGTAGTAGGCGTAAAACTCTTCATCGGTTACGGCGGTGCCCGGCACCTTATTCTTCATGCCCGAGACCTGCACCAGCGGGTCGTGGGTCATGATCATACCGAACCCGGCATAGAGCCCGGTGAAGACCCAGAACATGACCATGCCGAAGCCGATCATGCCGATGGGCGAGTCGAAGAGTTTGCCGTAGAGACCAAGCTTGCGCTTGAAGTAGATCGAGACGGCAAAGAGCACGATCAGCGAGATCCAGACCGGCAAGAGCCGGGTCGAGATGGCGCCTACGATCCCTTTGGCTTCCAGCGAGGGGAGGAAGATCCCCACGACCAGGAAAACCAGAACGATCAGCATGAGCACCGCGAAGGTGTATTTTGTGCCGAGCGCGGCCCAGTCGCCGGGGCCTTTTGATGCAGTCAGCGTGGCGTTCCCGGTGATGTGTGTGGCGCCGGGGACGAAGCTGAGAAGGATTTGCGCGGCGATGCAGACAAACATGGCTGCTGCCACCGCGATGAAGAGTGGGTTCAGAACGGGGCCAAGGGCGCCAGTCCAGGTGAGTGGTTCCATGTCCGTGGCCTCCCTTAAGCGATCCGAATACGTGGGTTGAGGAAGACGTAGCCAATGTCCGAGATCAGCTGCGTCACGAGAACGACGAACACGGCGACCACGGAGCAGGCCAGCAGAAGTTCGATGTCGTTGTTGCCCGCGGCCTGGACGAGGGTCCAGCCGAAGCCTTTGTAGTTGAAGAGCGTCTCCACGATCACGACACCGTTCAGGAGCCACGGAAACTGCAACATGATCACCGTGAAGGGGGCGATCAGGGCGTTCCGAAGGGCGTGTTTGACGACGATGTTCCTGAAGCTGACGCCCTTCAGGCGTGCTGTGCGGATGTATTGGGCCGTCATCACTTCGGTCATTGAGGCCCGGGTCATCCGAGCGATGTAGCCCATGCCGTAGAGCGCGATGGTCAGGACCGGCAGGAAGAAGTTTTCAAAGGTCGCGTTCTCTGCGGCCGCAGTTGCGGTGCCTTTGAACCATTTCAGACCGGTGGCGGAAGAGGCGAAGATTGTGATGAAGATAACGCCCGAGACATATTCCGGTGTCGCGGTTGAGGCGATCGAGAAGGTCGAGAGCGAGCGGTCGAGGCGCGAACCTTCGCGCATGCCTGCGAGCACGCCCACCAGGAGGGCAGAGGGCACCATCAGGACCATGACCCAGAACATCAGCTTGCCGGTCAGGCCGAGCCGTTCGGCGACAATCGGGCCGACGTCATCCTTGAACACTGTCGACTTGCCCCAGTCGCCCTGGAGCACGCCGCAGAACGTGGGGGCGTCCGCCGGGTCCATGCCCGTTTCGATGCAGCGCCCGCGCAGCCCGTCTTCTTCCATATGGGTCCAGCCGGGCGCAACGCCCAGCCATTCGCCGTATCGCTTCAGGACAGGCTGATTATAGCCGTTCCGATCCAGCCAGCTGGCGACCTGTTCGTCCGTCATCCGGACGTTGCCTTCGAACTTTGCCACCTTTTCGAGGTTCGGGGCGAGGTTCGTCAGTGAGAAGACGATAAAGGTCAGAACCAGGGCAGTTAAGATCATCACGCCGAAACGGCGCAGGATGAAGAGAGCCATCTATATGTTCCTGTTGGCGGACCGTCCCCTTTGGTGGAGACGCAGTTTATTTATTTGCGAAAAGGGCCGCCGCTTTCGCGACGGCCCTTTCTGATGTCTTAGGCGGACATGCCGATATACTGATATTTGATCTCGAACTGCGGGTGCATTTCCGCATTCACCACGCCTTCGACCGTGTGGTTGTAGATCGAGCGCCAGAACGGCTGAATGATCACACCGTTTTCCTGCATGATCTCTTCGAGGCGGCGCATCTTTTCGCGCCGCTGGTCAGCGTCGGCGATGGCGTTTGCCTCAGCGAGGACCTGGTCGAACTCTTCGTTTGCAAAGCCCGTCTCGTTCCACACCGCGTTCGAGGTGTAGGCGAGGGTCAGGACCTGCGTGCCGAAGGGCCGCTGGTTCCAGGTGGTCGAGGAGAACGGGTACTTCTGCCAGTCGTTCCAGTAGGTGGAGCCGGGCAGAACTGTCCGCTTCACATTGAAGCCCGCGTCACGCAGCTGCGCGGCGATGGCGTCCGTGGTGTCACGTTCCCAGCCGTCGTCGAGCGAGTGGATCTCGTGCTCGTATTCCATCATGCCTGCTTCTTCCATCAGGGCAGCCGCGCCGGCCGGATCGACCGGCATGGGCGGCAGCTCGGCATAGGCCGGATGGATTGGCGAGACGTGGTGGTTTTCCGCGACATTGCCACGGCTGGCGTAGCCAAGTTCGAGGACAATCGCGTTGTCGACGGCCATGGCGAGCGCTTTGCGGACGCGGACGTCGGCGTAGGGCTTCATCCCGTCCACTTCGGTGATCGCGTTCGGACGGCAGATGATGGTTGCCGCTGTCTGTGCTTCCGAGCGGCTGAGGCCAAGACCGTCGAGGATGTCGACGAAATCACCCGTGGTCTCGTAGACCATGTCGACCTCTTCGGCCTCAACGGCTGCGAGGATTGTCGCAGGGTCGGTGCCGTAGTCGATGAACTCTACCCTGTCGAGGAAGGCGCCGTTCTCGGCGTTCCACCAGGTGTGGTTCGGGTTTTTGACCCAGACCGATTTCTCGCCGACCGAGTAGTCTTCGAGCATATAGGCGCCGGTGCCGAGGGCGGAGGCGCCTTCGTCGATGTGATTCACACCGACCTTGGAGCGGTGCACAACAGCCGCCGGGTAGTCGGCGATACCTGCGACGATGGTGATGTCGGGCGTCGGCAGTTTCAGGATGACCGTGTGGTCATCGGGTGTCTCGATGGAGCCTGCGCGCATCATGCCCGTATCGGGATCGACGAGCGAGCCCATGCGGCCCGGCATGGACGAGCCTTCGATCGAGGTGTCGCACCAGCCTTCGAAGTTCGCGGC
The DNA here is from genome assembly GCA_963922395.1 of uncultured Rhodobacterales bacterium. Taxonomy (GTDB): domain Bacteria; phylum Pseudomonadota; class Alphaproteobacteria; order Rhodobacterales; family Rhodobacteraceae; genus Ovoidimarina. The sequence goes on from CAWUIX010000088.1 coordinate 3,416, forward strand.
CACGTCGGCCGAGGTGAAGTCGTCGCCGTTGTTCCACTTCACGCCCTGACGCAGGTTCAGGCGGTATTCGGTGGCGTCTTCGTTGATTTCCCAGCTTTCCATAAGGACCGGGGTGAACGAGCCATCGGCATTGTACTGGACGAGATGTTCCAGAAGGCCGCGGGTCTGGTTGCCCATTTCCGACCATTGATAGAGCCGGGGCTCGGTCATGCCGTGGACTTCCATCTGGCAGCGGAGTGTCCCGCCGGCCGCGATGTGCCCTCCGGCGTGCGCCGGGCGGATGCCAGCCACAGTATAGGCGGCGGCTGCGGTCATCCCGAAGGTGGTGGCATAGCTCATGAATTCGCGGCGGCTCATGCGCCCCGCACGATACTCTTTTGCGTAGAGTTCGGCGGCCCAGTGCATGGGTTTGCCGGTCAGAGTTCTTTTTGTCATGTCTCCGAAGTTCTCCCTGTGAGACGTCTCTTCTTGCTTTTTGTGGAGGACGCGGCCCCGTCGTGTCCCGATCCTCGGTCAGCCGAGATCGGTGCACCCTTCCTGGATCAGCGCCCCTCGCGCGGCATTCGGCATCGTTTGCACGGGAAGGTCAACGCCCTTCACCGCCCCCTGAGGGTCAAAAAACGACATGATTTTAGGTCAAAACCGACATCGTCCGGGGGTTGAGTCAAGGAATTACATAAAGATAACAATCGTGTAGGCCAGATTCCGTCAAGAATTCAGTATATCTGATGTCTTGCTGCGGCGCAGAGCGTTCACAGTCTTGCTATCGGGCCGACATTCCGGTGCGAAAGGCTTTTGGGCTTTTGCCTGTGGCCGCGCTGAACGCACGGCTGAAATAGGCGGCTGATCCAAAGCCGAGGCGGTCTGCGATGTCCTTGACCGGCATGTCGGTTTCACTGAGGAGGCGGCGCGCCTCATAGTGGATGCGATCCGAGAGAAAGCGCGAGGCGCTCTTGCCGTTCGATTGTTTGCAGGCGCGTGTCAGATGGGTTGGCGTGACCCCGAGGGTTTCGGCGTAGTGTGAGACGCCTTTCCCGTTGCGGTAGTCGCGTTCTACGAGGGCCGCAAATGCAGTTGCGAGTCGTTGACCGGCGTTTGGCTCCAGCGCGCGTTCCGACAGCGCCGCGTGCCGCTCAAGCCAGACCGCGATCAGACCACCATAGTGGAGCATTGCGCGTTCGGCCCCGGGCTTTTGCTGGGTTGCTTCGCGTTCGAGCGCGTCGACAAGGGCGGTCAGTTCTGCCTGGAGGAAGCCGTCGCGTAACCTAAGGTGCATGGGTTCGTCGGGGAGTTCGTCTGCAAGCGCCTCTGGGAAGAAGATCGCGGTGCCGAGGACCTGTCCCAGCATGTCGAAGCCATGCATCGTGCCGCCGGGGACGAAGATTGCATTATGCGGGCCGTAGCCGCGGGTATTGCCCGCGACCGTGAAGCGGCCCTGACCGCGGGTGAACCAGATCAGGAGCGGGCGGACATAGCTGCGCTGTGCCTCGGTGCGCCACCGGCCACCCTGGCTGAGTCGCATAAGCGACGTGACGCGGAACTCCGCGTTCGGATCTCTCAGTTTCAGCATACGAAGCCCCCAAGCCCCGACACTCGATATGCAGGTGGACCCCCCTAGTTTGGCCACCCGAAGCAGACCCTTTGGTTTTTCGTTAATTTTTCGGCTGCGTCAATGGCAGGGGTGCCATTGCCAGGCGGACATGCGGCTTCGGAACCAACTGCGTTGCCGCTTTGCATATTGTCGCGTCAGCGTGGAAACTGTGTCACGCAAGGCGTCGAGAGTCATGGCGCCGTCGAGATGGGCCATGAGTTCTGTGGCGCCGATCGCTTTGGCCGAGGGCTGGTCGGGTCGAAAACTGTCGTAGTTTGCGTGGGCCTCGTCGAGGAGGCCTTCTTCGTGCATCAGATCGAAGCGCCGCACAATGCGGTCCGCCAGCCAGTCGCGGTCTGCGCTGAGGACGATGGGTTGGACCTTGTCGAGTGGAAGAAGCGGGGGGCCGGTGCGGTCCTGCCAGTCGGCCAGTCCGGTTCCGGTGGCCTGGAGCACTTCCCAGGCGCGCTGGATGCGGACGGGGTTCTGTTGGTCGATTCTGTTGGCTGTCGCGGCATCGAGTTCCGCCAGAAGGGTTTCTGGGCCTTCGTGTGCCATCCGCTCGTCGGCAACTTTCCGAATATCCGCGGGCGTTGGCGGGATTTCTGCGAGCCCTTCGGTCAAGGCAGAGAAGTAAAGGCCTGTGCCGCCTGTGATAATGGGCCGTGTGCCTTGAAGGAGAGGGGCGATGTCACGGAGCCAATCGCCGACGGAGTAAGCGGTTGTGCCGGGGATGTGACCATAGAGAGCATGGGGCGCGCGGGCGAGATCATCGGGGCCGGGGCGGGCGGTGAGAATGCGCCAGTCCGCATAGACCTGGAGCGCGTCGGCGTTGATGATCGTACCCCCTTGGGCTTCGGCGATCCGGAGGGCGAGGGCGGACTTTCCGCTTGCTGTTGGCCCCGCAATCAGGACCGGGCGTGCGGGGTCGAGCGTCTCGATGCGGTCCTTTTGCCAATCCGTCACGGATTTTCTTACCTTCGCCGTTGAAGCCGCCCGCGTTTTCGGACATTTTCACGCGCAAATAAAGCAAGGGGGCAGGGCCATGAAAGACGACACGCCGACAGATGGACCCGAAACCCGATATTCCCGTGTTCTTCTGAAGATCTCCGGCGAGGCCCTGATGGGGGATAAGGGCTATGGCCTGAACCCACCCACGGTGGCGCGGATCGCGGAAGAGGTGAAATCGGTCCACGATCTGGGGGTCGAGATCTGCATGGTGATCGGCGGGGGCAACATCTTCCGTGGATTGCAGGGCTCGGCGCAGGGGATGGAACGGACCACCGCAGATTACATGGGGATGCTGGCCACGGTGATGAACGCGCTCGCGATGCAGGCCGCACTAGAGGCGCTTGGCATCCATACCCGCGTGATCAGCGCGATCCGGATGGATGAGGTGGCCGAGCCTTACATCCGGCGGCGTGCGGTGCGGCACCTCGAAAAGAAGCGGGTGTGTATCTTTGCGGCCGGGACCGGGAACCCATATTTTACGACGGACACGGCGGCGACTTTGCGCGCAAATGAAATGAGTTGCGAGGCGATCTTCAAAGGGACGAAGGTTGACGGGGTTTATGATAAGGACCCGGCCAAGCATTCTGATGCGACCCGCTATGATGCGATCAGCTATGACGATGTTCTGGCGCAGCATCTGGGGGTGATGGATGCCTCAGCGATTGCCCTGGCGCGGGACAACGATTTGCCGATCATCGTCTTTTCGCTCGATGAGCCGGGCGGGTTCCGCGGCATTCTTGCCGGTGAGGGCACGTTTACGATCGTGCAGTGAGGTCGGGCGCCGCTCGTTTTCTTTACCTCATGTGGGGCGCTGCCCCACACCCCGGGATATTTCTGGCCAGATGAAGGGGCAGATCATGTGGCGGGTTGGAGAGGTGGGCCTATACAAGGGTCTGTCCCTGCCGCTATAACGCTGAAAATTGCGGCAAATGCCGTCTTTGGACGATGAGGGAAGCGGGTGTCAGACGAAGAACCGGATCTTGACGATCTGCAGCGCCGGATGGATGGCGCGATGACGGCGCTCCGCCATGAGTTTCAGTCTTTGCGGACGGGCCGTGCCTCGGCCTCGATGGTTGAGCCGATTATGGTGGACGCATACGGCGCGTTGACACCGATTAACCAGGTTGGAACCGTGAACGTGCCAGAACCGCGCATGGTGACGATCAACATCTGGGACAAGACCATTGTGTCCAAGGCGGAGAAGGCCATTCGGGAATCGGGCTTGGGGATCAATCCGGTGATTGATGGCACGATCATCCGGCTGCCCATTCCGGAGCTCAATGAAGAGCGTCGGCGGGAACTGACCAAGGTGGCGGCACAATACGCGGAGAATGCGCGGATTGCGGTGCGGAATGTGCGCCGGGATGGTATGGACCAGTTGAAGAAGCTGAAGGCGGGGGGCATGAGCGAGGACGATCACAAGATCTGG
>CAWUIX010000089.1:0-7387 GCA_963922395.1 uncultured Rhodobacterales bacterium
GGCGCATGGACCGTTCGCCACCCTCGCCAGAAGGGGCGACCATGTCATAGCCGTCCGACGTCGCGCCATAGCCCGTGACCTCGGCGTAAATCTTGGCGCCACGCGCCTTGGCATGCTCAAGCTCTTCCAGAACGACCATGCCGCCGCCGCCACCGATGACAAACCCATCACGAGTGGCGTCGAAGGCGCGCGATGCCGTTTCTGGCGCGTCATTGAATTTAGAGCTCATCGCCCCCATCGCGTCGAAGAGGCAGGACAAGGTCCAGTCGACCTCTTCCCCGCCGCCGGCGAAGACGATGTCCTGCTTGTCCATCTGGATGAGCTCTGCGCCGTTGCCGATGCAATGCGCCGAAGTCGAGCAGGCGGATGTGATCGAGTAGTTCACGCCCTTGATCTTGAACGGTGTTGCGAGGCAGGCCGACACGGTCGAGGACATGCCGCGCGTGACCATGAAGGGTCCCATCCGCTTGGGCGCGCCCTTTTCGACCACGATGTTGTGGGCGTTGAACAGGTTCGAGGTCGACGGTCCGCCGGAGCCTGCGACGATCCCGGTCCGCTCGTTGGACACCTCATGCTCTTCCAGCCCGCTGTCTGCGATCGCCTGTTGCATCGAGAGATAGGCGTAGGCGGCCGTGGGCCCCATGAAGCGGAGCTGCCGCTTGTCGATGTTTTCTTCGAGATTGATCTCGGGAATGCCTGCCACCTGGCTGCGAAAGCCATGCTCGGCATAGTGCGGCTCAAACCGGATACCCGATTTGCCCGCTTTCAAGCTTTCGGTGACCTCGGCGGCAGAGTTGCCGATGGGCGAGATCACGCCGAGCCCGGTAATCACAACGCGACGCATGGGCCGCTCTCCTTCCCTTCCTGTCAGCTGGCGTCTGTGGCCAGTCCGACTTTCATATCTTTGACGGCATAAATCTGTTCGCCGTCGGCAAAGACCTTGCCATCTGCGACACCCATTTTGAGGCGCCGGTCGATCACGCGTGTAAAGTCCACATGATAAGTCACGACCTTCCGGTCGGGCCGTACCATGCCTTGTAATTTCACTTCTCCGACCCCCAGGGCAAATCCCTGACCCTGCCAGCCGCGCCAGCCCAGGTTGAAGCCGGTCAGCTGCCAGAGGCCATCCAGGCCAAGGCAGCCGGGCATCACCGGGTTGCCGGGAAAGTGGCACTCGAAGAACCACAGATCGGGTGTGATGTCGAATTCTGCAACCACGTGCCCCTTGCCATGCTCACCGCGATCCGCCGAAATGTCCGTGATACGGTCCATCATCAGCATCGGAGGCATCGGCAATTGCGCATTTCCGGGGCCGAAAAGCTCCCCTTGGGCGCAACGGATCAAATCCTCCTTGTCGAAATGGGTGGGAAAGTCCGTCATCGCGCGTGCCTTCAGGGTCTTTTTGTCTATTGTTGTCGGGACGCACCTCTAGCACTGCCGTGCAAAACTTCGCAAGGGCGCTGAAAGCATGCGCCAGAACGCCCTGCGGCATGTTTTCGTTTGAAAAAACGCCGCTTCCGCCCCTATATATAGGCTGTACGACCCGGAGGATGACTGTGGGCCCGACCGAAGACCATATGAAACGGGGAACCGAGTGGCTCAGCAATGCTGGCCTGCGGCCCACGCGTCAGCGTGTGAGCCTTGCGGCGTTGCTGATCGGGGACGGACGGAACCGTCACGTCACGGCCGAGAGCCTGTTTGAGGCATCGCGGCGGACGGATGAGAAGGTGTCGCTTGCGACGGTCTACAACACGCTGCGCGCGTTCTGTGATGCCGGGTTGATGCGTGAAGTCCTGGTCGACGGGTCGCGCAGTTACTTTGACACGCGCATCGACGACCACCCGCATTTCTTCTGGGAAGACGAAGCAAAGCTCACCGACGCGCCTGCCGATGAGCTTCAGATCAAGCGTTTGCCCGACGCCCCGGAGGGCGCCGAAATCGCTAAGGTCGATGTGGTGATCCGGCTGCGCCGGACTTAGAGGTGATACACCTTACCGTTGATGCAATAGCCGCATCCGCCCACGAGGATCGTGTGGCATTTGCCGCTAGAGGCCACACCTTTCGGTGACATGACCTGAGCGTCGCTTGCGGCGCCGCTCATTCCGCCTGCAGAAGCGGCGGTGGCGATCAGTGTGGCCGCGACGGCCGAAAGAAGAATGCGCATTCTGGTGTTCCCTTACAGAGCAAAAACGCGCCAACCATACCGCATTTCTGGAGAAATCGAGCTTTTGGTGGACTCGTTGAGGGATAACAGTGCGTTTCTTGCAACGCTTCAGATCGTCAGAACCACTGCCCCGGCTCCATAAGGCCGAGATCCAGAAGCTGCCGCCCGTGCCATTCGAAGGGTGTGGAGTTGTGCCAGTTGAAGCTTTCGATGTCGAAGGTCGAGCCTGCGTTTGTTTTCAGCGCTTTGGCCGTTCGGAAAGAGCAAACGGCCGCCGTCAGGTTGTGATGCCAGGGGCAGGCGTAGGTGTTGTACTCTTCATCTGAGAAGGTGAAATCCTCACGCAATTGCAGGCCAGGCTTCGCCTTGAAAAGCGAAATCCGATCGATCTTACGCTTCTCTTTTGGCACGTGCTCTTCGAAGCGCCAGCGCAGGCCGCCGTAGAAATCGAGCTGGCGGTCCATATGGTCACCGTCCCGAGAGCGAGCGAGGGCGTAATAGCCGGCACGGTCCAGATGCGCGGTTTCCAAGGAGGTTGCATTCGGAAACTCGCCGAGATCTTTCGCATAAAGATCAACAACGTAGGTCAACATTGCGTCCCGGCGTTCCTCACCATGGAAGGTCAGCATCTCGCCGACTGTGCGGCTTTCCGAGAACGGGTAGAACAGGTATTCCGCGTTGTAGCAGTAGTAGAACCAGATCCCGGGAGCGGCTTCGTTCAGTGCATTGACGGCGATTTGCATGGCCCCGGCCTGACCGGTGTCGAAGGGCACGCGACGGATCGATTTCTCCAAGCTATCGGGCAGGTGGAGTTCAGGTGGCGCGAACACCAGGATCTCTTGAAATCCCGCAAACTGGTGATGCCGGATCGTCGTGTCGACCTCGACCAGATCTTCGACCAGGATCACGGCCACCGGGCCGCGCTTGAGTGCGTCCTGGCCCTTTTTCAGGAAGTGATCGAGATCGTTGTAGCGCATGGGCCTGCTCTTTTGCCCCGTTTGATCGGACTTTCACCCATTCCAAACGCGCGCGCAACCGTTGCGGGGCGGGTCGGGTCCGTGTAGACGAGCGCCCTGAAGATTTCCTTATCTGCCGGGGCCTCGCGTGGCGAAGAAGCTTTATATCAAGACTTATGGCTGTCAGATGAACGTCTACGACAGCGAGCGCATGGTCGAGGCGCTGGGGGGTGAGGGGTATGAGGAGACCGCGTCGCCCGAGGACGCGGATATGATCCTACTGAACACCTGCCACATTCGGGAGAAGGCGGCGGAGAAGGTCTATTCCGAGCTTGGCCGGTTTAAGGGGCTGAAAGCCGAAAAGCCCGATCTGAAGATCGGTGTCGCAGGCTGCGTTGCGCAGGCCGAGGGCGAGGAGATCATCCGGCGCCAGCCGCTTGTGGATCTCGTGGTCGGGCCGCAGAGTTATCACCGCCTGCCAGAGCTTGAACGGCAGACGCGCGCGGGAAAACGCGCCCTCGACACGGATTTCCCTGAGGAAGACAAGTTCAATCATCTCGCCAAGCGCCCGAAGGCGCAGCGCGGGCCGACGGCGTTTCTGACGGTTCAGGAAGGGTGTGACAAGTTTTGTGCCTTTTGTGTGGTGCCTTACACGCGGGGGGCCGAGATATCGCGTCCGTCTGAACAGATCCTGACCGAAGCGCGCGATCTGGTGGAGCGTGGCATGCGGGAAATCACGCTCCTGGGGCAGAATGTGAACGCCTATCACGGCGGCGAGGGCGGGCTGGCCGGGTTGATTTGGCAGTTGGCGGAGGTCGACGGGCTGGAGCGAATCCGGTTCACCACGAGCCATCCCAATGACATGGATGATGCGCTGATCGAGGCCCACGGGACCTGCGAAAAACTGATGCCTTACCTGCACTTACCGGTTCAGTCGGGCTCCGACCGGATTCTGAAAGCGATGAACCGGAAGCACACGGCAGAGGCCTATCTGCGGATCATCGAGCGGCTGCGGGAGGCGCGGCCGGATCTGCTGCTGTCAGGCGATTTCATCGTGGGCTTTCCGGGCGAAACCGAGGCGGATTTCGCCGATACACTCGCGCTGGTGGAGGCGGTGGGCTATGGCCAGTCCTACAGCTTTAAGTATTCCCCTCGGCCTGGCACGCCGGCTGCGGAACGGGCGCAGGTGGAAGAGGCTGAAAAAGACGCGCGTTTACAACAGCTTCAGGCGCTCTTGAGCCAGCAGCAGCGCGCCGCGCAAGAGGCCATGGTGGGCCGCGAGGTGCGGGTTCTCTTTGAAAAACCTGGTCGTCTTGAGGGTCAGATGGGCGGAAAATCGGAGTATCTGCACGCCGTTCACGTCCATGCGCCAGAAGCGGGGCGTGGGGATTTGCATAAAGTTCGGGTGACCGAGGCGTCCGCAAACTCGCTGGGTGGTGTGCTCGTCTGAATATGGGCGCACAGGGCGTACACCGGGTGTACACAGGGCGTGCACCCGAGAGGGCGATTTGGGGCCGGGATTCAATCAAAATTTAAAGAAATAAATTCGGGGCGCTGCCCCGCCTCCCTGCGTTCGGCCCCCCGGAGTATTTTTCGCCAAGATGAAGGGGTGGGCTCAGGGGATGACTATGAGCCAGAGCCAGAGCGTGCCGATCGAGAGCGCGGTGGAGACGAGGACAGTGGTCGCGGCGACGCGTTTGCCGACGCCATACATGTTGGCGAAGATGTAGCCGTTCACGCCCGGGGCCATCGCGGCGGTGAGGACGGCGGAGCGGAAGGCGTCGGTGGAGATGCCGGTTGCCGTGCCGAGGGCCCAGGTGATCGCGGGGTGAATGACCAGTGCGATGAGCGACATGTAGAGGACGATGCGCATGTCGCCCTCGGGGCGGTAGGCCACGAGAGCGCCGCCCAAGCCGAAAAGTGCGGCAGGGAGGGCGGCGTTAGAGATTAGCGATGTGGCGTCCCAGACGACTTGCGGCAGAGGGATGTTGCCCAGATTTACCGCGAAGCCAAAGGCAAGGCCAATCAGGAGCGCGTTCTTGAACATCGCTGCGGTGACGCGAGCCGCCATAGCGCGAGGAGATCCGCCGCGGTTCCGGGCAATTTCCATCACCGTCATCCCAAGCCCGTAACAGAACGGCGCGTTTATCGCGATGAGTGCGTAGTTTCCGGAGAGAGCGTCTGTTCCGTAGGCCCGCTCGGTGATTGGGAGGCCGAGGAGCACGGCGTTTGAAAAGAGCCCCAGAAAGCCGATGGCGACGCAGTCCTCCCACGGGCGGCCAAAGAGGTAGCGGGCGCCGAAGAGGCCGAGGCAGAAGCCCGCGGTCGCGCCGAGGAAATAGCTGGCGAGAAGGGCCGGGTCGAAATGCTGGCCGAGGTCGAGTTTGGCGATGGCCTGGAACAGAAGGCAGGGGATGGCGAAGTTCTGTGTGAACTTCATGAGCGCATCGACACCCGACTCAGTGAACCACTTGCGCCATACCGCGACGTAGCCGAACCCGATCAGAAGGAAGACCGGCAGGATGACGTCTAGGAGAGCCTGCATCAGCTGGCCGGATCGGAGAGCGTGATCCGCATCATGTCATGAGCTGGTTCGATGTGGTCCGGGGTTTCGGCCAGCACCGTCGCATAGTCGAGGTCGATATGCATGTTCGTGAGGATGCCGCGTTTGGCGCCGGAGCGGGCGATCCAGCCCAGCGTCTGTTCGTAGTGCGAGTGGGTCGGGTGCGGCGTGCGGCGGAGCGCATCGACGATCCAGACGTCGAGGTCCTTCAAGGGACCTTCCCAATGGGCGTCGGGGATCTGCGCGACATCGGGCAAATAGGCGAGGGTCCCGATGCGGAAGCCCAGGGCATCGATTGCGCCATGGTCCACTTCGAACGGATTGAGGGTAACTGGCCCGCCAGCGCCGGTGATCGTGACGGGGCCGTCGAGCGTGTGCATGTCGAGGATTGGCGGGTAGGGCGAGCCCTCGGGCTGAACGAAGGCGTAGCCGAACTTGGCAAAGAGCGCCTCTTGCGTCGGGCCGTCGGCCCAGACCGGCAGGCGGGTGCGCATGTTGAAGACGATCATCCGGAGGTCGTCGATCCCGTGGACATGGTCAGCATGGGCGTGGGTGTAGACCACGGCGTCGAGGGCGCCGATGCCTGCGTCGAGAAGCTGGCTGCGCAGATCGGGCGCGGTGTCGATCAGGACGCGGGTGGTTCCGCCTGCGTCTTCACGTTCGATCAGGAGCGAGCAGCGCCGGCGATAGTTCTTCGGGTTCTCGGGGTCGCAATCGCCCCAATTGCCGCCCAGTCGCGGGACCCCGCCGGAGGAGCCGCAGCCGAGAATGGTGAAGGTTGTTTTCGCCATCACGCGGCCTTCCGGAAGAGGCGTTCGAAATTAGCCTCTATCTGGGCGGCGAAGTCGGGGTAGTCCATCCCGAACACCTCCGCCCCCACGCGCGCGGTGTGGGCGGTGTAGGCCGGTTCATTCTGTTTGCCGCGGTGGGGTGGCGGGGCCAGGTAGGGGCTGTCGGTTTCGACAAGGATGCGGTCGACGGGGGCGCGGGCGAAGATGTCGCGCAGGTCCTGTGCCTTTGGGAAGGCGGCGATGCCGGACATGGACAGGTAGAAACCGAGGTCGAGCGCGACTTCTGCGAGCCCGGGGCCGGAGGAGAAGCAGTGCATGACGCAAGCGTAGGGGCCAGCCGCGTGTTCCTCGGTCAGGATGCGGGCCATGTCGTCATCGGCGTCGCGGGCGTGGATGATCAGGGGCAGGCCGGTTTGGCGCGCGGCCTCGATATGGATGCGGAGGCTTTCCTGCTGCGCGTCCTTCGTCTCGGCCGTGTAGTGATAGTCGAGGCCGCTTTCGCCGATGCCCACGAATTTGGGGTGGTCGGCGAGCGCGGTCAGGGCGGCGACGGTGGCCATGGGTTCTGACCCCGCGCTCATCGGGTGGGTGCCAGCAGCGTAGAAGACGGGGTCGTGCGCCTCGGCGATGGCGCGGACTTTCGGTTCCTCCGAAAGCTTTGTGCAGATCGTCACCATGCGATGGACGCCCGCCTCGGCGGCGCGAGCGATGACGGCGGCGTGCGCGCCGTCGAAATTCGGGAAGTCGAGATGACAGTGGCTGTCGGTGATGCGCGGGGTGGTCATTGCTGCCCTAGTGGCGGGCAAGGATCGCCGCCGCGGTTTCGTTGATCTTCAGGACCATATCGAGGATGAGGCTGGACGGGTCAAGGTTGACGGCAAGACCGTGGCCCGCGCGGTCGGCGAGCGTCTGA
>CAWUIX010000090.1:0-7383 GCA_963922395.1 uncultured Rhodobacterales bacterium
CAACATCGCGGTCGTCACTGCGGCCTGCACGGCAGCGCAGGACGCGTTTTCGCGCCTCTATTCGGACGTCAGTGTTTAGCGGCACTCATCGTGGCTGCGCGCCACCGATGCGCACCCCCTTGCCGCGCCCAGCGCCCTCTAGTAAGCCCCACGGCGTTCGAACGTCCGGGGGTCCCCATGTCCACGCCAAAGAAAGTCGTTCTTGCCTATTCCGGCGGGCTCGACACCTCGATCATCCTAAAGTGGCTGCAAACCGAATATGGCTGTGAGGTTGTGACCTTCACCGCCGATCTCGGCCAGGGCGAGGAGCTGGAACCCGCACGCAAGAAGGCCGAGATGATGGGCGCGCGTGAGATCTATATCGAAGATCTGCGCGAAGAATTCGTACGCGATTTCGTCTTTCCGATGTTCCGCGCGAATGCGGTTTATGAGGGCCTCTACCTTCTCGGCACCTCGATTGCCCGTCCCCTGATCTCCAAACGCCTTATCGAAATCGCGGCAGAGACCGGCGCCGATGCCGTGGCTCACGGGGCGACCGGCAAAGGCAACGACCAGGTGCGCTTCGAGCTCTCGGCCTATGCGCTCAACCCCGACATCAAGGTGATCGCGCCCTGGCGGGAATGGGACCTGAGCTCGCGGACGAAACTTATCGAATTCGCCGAGCAGAACCAGATCCCGATCGCCAAGGACAAACGCGGCGAGGCGCCGTTTTCGGTGGATGCGAACCTCCTGCACACCTCGTCGGAAGGCAAAGTGCTTGAGGATCCGGCAGAGGACGCCCCCGATTACGTCTATCAGCGGACGGTTCACCCCGAAGACGCACCTGATACGCCGGAATTCATCGAGATTGGGTTTGAGAAAGGCGACGCAGTTTCGATCAACGGCAAAGCTTTGTCGCCCGCGGCGCTTCTGACCCGCCTGAACGAGTTGGGTGGCAAGCACGGGATCGGTCGGCTCGATCTGGTCGAAGGCCGGTTCGTCGGCATGAAATCCCGCGGCATCTATGAAACACCGGGCGGCACCCTCCTGCTGGAGGCCCATCGCGGCATCGAGCAGATCACCCTCGACCGGGGCGCCGGGCACCTCAAAGACGAGCTCATGCCCCGCTATGCCGAGCTGATCTACAACGGGTTCTGGTTCTCGCCGGAGCGTGAGATGCTGCAGGCCGCCATCGACAAGAGCCAGGAACATGTGAGTGGCACTGTGCGGCTGAAACTCTACAAGGGCGCCGCCCGGACCGTGGGCCGCTGGTCGGACCATTCACTTTACTCCGAGGCACACGTGACCTTCGAAGAGGATGCGGGCGCTTATGATCAGACCGATGCGGCCGGGTTCATTCAGTTGAATGCGCTGCGTCTCAAACTGATCGCGGCCCGGGACCGGCGGCTCAAGGGAAAGTAGGGCGGTTTCGCCGCCTGATGGCGGCGACCGATGTGGGGCGCTGCCCCACACCCCGGAGTATTTTTGCCAAGATGATGGGGCAGGCTAGGGCGTAGTACGTGCCTGAAGCGCCTCGTAGTGCGGCAAGGCTTGGGCGGCGAGCGAGGCGTAGTCCCCTGTCAACTCGGGAAGGGGCCCTTCAGCCCCGGCAAATCCCGTTGAACGGTGGATCGCGCCGTACCAATGCGGGGCCCAGGCCCCGTCCGCAGGATGCCCGCCGGACGGCCAGGACAGCATCGCATCGTCCCAAGGCAGGCCAATCTGGGCGCAAAGGCGGGAGAGCGCGCCTTTGGGATCACAACGGATCTCGGTGCAATCGATCACAGGACCGGGAAAGCGTTCGAAAACCCGCGTCTGTGCCTCAAACCCGATATCCCGCATATCCGGGTTCTCCCGTTTAGCGGCGTAACTGGCGATCACGCGCGCCGGGTGGCGGATCAAGTGGATGTTCACGCACGCCTCCGCCCAATCGAGCGACAAACCTTCGACCATGTGAAAGGCCATATGTTTCATATAGAAATGCGTTTTGCCCTCAGGGATGAGCCCCACACATCGGGCGGCAACCCGGTCAGGATCCCGCTCATGCGCCGCCAGCACCTCCTCGCGCATCGGGTGATCGATCCCGGTCGCGTCCAGATAAGGGGCGTAAAACGGCTCGTCCCAGACAGCAAAATCAGGCCGCGACGCGAACGCATACATCATCGCGGTCGACAGGTTCCTGGGCCCTGACCACATGGCTATCCGCATCCCTGCCCCTCCCCATTGACGCAGGCCACGCTAATTCCGGCTGTAACGCCTGTCACCACTTCGTGACCTCACGGCGCGGTGAATTGTGCCGTCGACACCGGGTTGGCAAGACTTGCCACCAAAGGAGACACAGAATGACCCTCTCATTTCCGACCCTCAAGCCGGTGATGCTGGCCTTTGCCATTCTCGCCGGACTGGCCGTGCAATGCGGACAATCCCACGCCCAATCCCAAGCCACGGCCATCGTTGCCGGCGGATGTTTCTGGTGCGTCGAAAGCGATTTTGAGCGTGTCCAAGGCGTGAATGAGGTGATCTCCGGCTACACCGGCGGGACCACGAAGAACCCGAGCTACCGGGACGTGACCAAGGGCGGTTCCGGCCACTATGAAGCGGTCGAAATCATCTATGACCCGAGGGTTGTGAGCTACGAACAGCTTCTGCACCTCTTCATGCGCTCGATCGATCCCACGGATGCTGGTGGACAGTTCTGCGACCGGGGTGACAGCTACCGGACCGCGATATTCGTGTCTAACCCAGCCGAAAAAGCCGCGGCCGAGGCAGCCATCGCCGAGGCGCGACGCGACCTGGGCAAGAAGATCGTGACACCCATTCTCGACGCGGCCCCCTTCTACAAGGCCGAGGAATACCACCAGGACTACTACAAAAAGACCGAAGTCGTCCTGACCCGTCGCGGCCCGAAATCGAAGGCGTCTGCCTACAAGTTCTACCGCACCGGCTGTGGCCGCGACGCAAGGATTGAGGAGCTTTGGGGCAAGGACGCGCCCTTCATCGGCGGGCACTCCTGACCGTATCCTTCATCTGGCCGGAAATATCCCGGGGTGTGGGGCAGAGCCCCACGAAACCCCTGCAAACTCAACTGACCTTACAGGCCGCCAGCACCGCCATGTTCAGAATATCGTTCACGCTGGAGACGGTGGAACAGATCTGAATGGGCTTATCCACGCCCGCCAGAATCGGCCCGATGACCGTGGCGCCCGCCATCTCCTGCATCAGCTTCACACTGATCGAAGCCGAATGCCGTGCGGGCACCACCAGCACATTCGCCGGCCCGGTCAGGCGCGAGAAGGGATAATTCGCGGCGGCCTGCGCATTCAGCGCCACATCCACCGTCATCTCACCCTCATATTCGAAATCCACACCACGCGCGTCCAGCACCCGGGGCGCCTTGTGCATCTTCTCCGCCCGCTCGCTGACCGGATACCCGAAGGTGGAAAATGACAGGAACGCAACCCGGGGCTCCAGCCCTAGAATGCGTGCCACCTCTGCCCCCCGCTCGGCGATATTCGCCAGATCATGCTCATCGGGCCATTCATGGACCAGCGTATCGGCGATCAACACGATCCGACCTTTGTGCAGGACCGCAGTCACGCCGACCGCACCATCCTCGGCCCGCGCGTCAAAGACGTGGTTGATCATCTGCAGGACCTGCGCCGATTTCCGCGTGGCCCCGGTCACCAGCGCATCACCCGATTCATGCGCCAGGAGAAGGGCCGAGAAGACGTGCCGGTCCCGCGCGGCCAGCCGGTGCACATCCTGCCGGTCAAATCCGCTGCGCTGCAGCCGCTCGTACAGGAAGGATTTCAACTGTTCGAGGTTATTGGTCGTGGCCGCGTTCACCACTGTCAGCTCCCGCGCCGCATCGCCAAGGCCCTCTGCGGCGAGCTTCTCCTTCACCTCCGCCTCGCGCCCCACAACGATCGATTTGCCGAACCCGTTCCGCTGATAGGCGACAGCCGCCCGCAGCACCCGCGAATCGTCCCCCTCGGCAAAGATCATGCGCGCCTGCGCCGATCGGGCCCTTGCGGTGATGCCCTGCAGGATCGACGCCGTGGGGTCCATCCGGGCCTTCAGCGAATGCTCATATGCGGCGATATCCACGATGGGCCGCCGCGCCGCGCCTGTATCCATGCCGGCCTTGGCCACGGCTGGCGGGATCCGGTGGATCAGACGCGGGTCAAACGGGGTCGGGATGATATAATCGCGTCCAAAGTTGAGCTTCCGGCCATAGGCCATGGCCACTTCGTCCGGCACATCCTCGCGTGCAAGCTCCGCCAAAGCCTCGGCACAGGCGATCTTCATCTCGTCGTTGATGGCCCGGGCGTTGATGTCGAGCGCGCCCCGGAACAAGTAGGGAAAACCCAGAACGTTGTTCACCTGATTGGGGTAGTCTGACCGCCCCGTCGCCACGATGGCATCAACCCGCACGGCATGGGCCTCTTCCGGGGTGATCTCCGGATCCGGGTTGGCCATGGCGAAGATCACCGGGTTGTCGGCCATGTCCGCCACCATCTCAGCGGTGACGGCGCCCTTCACACTCACACCCAGGAACACATCCGCGCCCTTCATGGCGTCTTCCAGCGTGCGGTCCTTGGTGACGATGGCATGGGCCGACTTCCACTGGTTCATGCCCTCCTTGCGGCCCTGATAGATCACGCCCTTGGTGTCGCAAACGATGCAGTTTTCGTTCTTCGCGCCCATCGCTTTCAGAAGCTCGATGCAGGCGATCCCGGCGGCCCCGGCCCCGTTCAGAACGATCCGGCACTCTTCGATCTTCTTATCCGCCAGATGCAGCGCGTTGATCAGGCCAGCGGCACAGATTACGGCCGTCCCATGCTGGTCGTCATGGAAGACTGGAATATCCATCTCTTCCTTCAGACGCTGCTCGATCATAAAGCACTCGGGCGCCTTGATGTCTTCGAGGTTGATCCCCCCAAAGGTCGGACCCATCAGCTTCACGGCCTTACAGAAGGCGTCCACATCCTCGGTATCAAGCTCGATGTCGATGGAATCGACGTCGGCGAACCGTTTGAAGAGAACCGCCTTCCCTTCCATCACCGGTTTCGACGCCAAGGCCCCCAGATTCCCAAGCCCCAGAACCGCCGTCCCGTTAGAGATTACCGCAACAAGATTGCCCTTGGTGGTATAGTCATAGGCCGTCTCCGGCGCCTCATGGATCGCCTCACAAGGCACGGCCACCCCGGGGCTGTAGGCCAGGCTCAGATCGCGCTGGGTCGTCATCGGCACGGTTGCCGTGATCTCCCACTTTCCGGGCTGCGGCTCCATATGGAATTGCAACGCGTCCTCAGGTCTGATCTTGATCCGTGCCATTCTGGTCTTCCTCCCGCGCCGTAGGACCGTCCCCCGGGATAGTCGGGCTAGGGGCTGGCCGCAATGCTGGCGATGTCGCTCGCGGAATATTCCTTTGACGGGAAAACCCGCACCCACTCATCCTCCGGGTCCAAGGGACCCCGGTTCGAAAAGGACGACAGCGTCAGAAGATGCTGAAGCGAAGCAATCCCATCGGGCGCCAGGAAGCTTTCAGCCAATTCACCCTTCTCGACTATGGCTCGGGCTGCAGTGGGATCGACAGCCACCGATCCGATGCGTTCCGCCTGCCATCCCTTCATCGCCCGTCTGGGCGACCGGATATGGGCGGAAAAGATCATAGTGTTGAACCGTGGCCTATGCCGCAGGTCGTCAGTCTCCTCATCAATGTAAAAGGCCGGCTCCTGCATCACCTGCAATCGCGCGGCCAAAACAGACTCTAACGAAGGCAATCCCGTGCCGTCCGGCATGACGAGCGCGATCAGGTATCGAGCGTAGAAACCATCGTGATGCCAGCGATCCAGAACGATCATCGCCCCCCATCCATCAGGCTGAAACGGCGAGGGATCCTCTTTGGGATCAAAGCGATAGGCATCATAAGGCCGCGCGGCGCCCTCCATAGTCGGGTAGGCAACAACCTCTCCAACCTCGAACAAAAAGTCCTCGGGGCCCGAGATCTTCTTCACACGCTTGGGTTTTGGGTGCGGTTTGGACCACGTCTCCAACAGCTGCTCCAAAACCTTGGCGCGCTTCTTCAGATCCCGCTCAGACATCTCAAGCTCGCGCTTGGCGGCAAGGTCGTGCCCTCCCGTAATGATCTCCCTTGCGGTGCGCATGGTCTGGGCATGATCGATCCCATGCCGATGCAACTGATCGGCAAGCGCGAGCCAGAGGTCCACTTCATCTTCCTCAAACGGCGTTTGCCCAATCCCAAACCGAGCCGACATTCGGTTCACCAGCTCGTCCGTCTCAATCGGAAGCTTGGCCACCTCCTTGAACGCGTCGCGAAGGTCGGCTGCGCTGTCTCCGTCGTAGAGTCCCGTGCCCCATGTACCCATGTTGGCAACCCTCCTTCGCTTGCGCCCCCCGGCCCATCTTGTATGCCTAACACGATGAGCACGGACACGCGCGCCACAACCCCCATGATGGCCCAATATCTCGACATCAAGTCGGGGTATGAAGAGGCGCTCCTGTTCTACCGGATGGGCGATTTCTACGAGCTTTTCTTTGACGATGCCGTGTCGGCCTCCGCCGCGCTCGACATCGCGCTGACCAAACGCGGCAAGCATCTGGGCGAGGATATCCCGATGTGCGGTGTCCCGGTCCATGCGGCCGAAGGCTACCTTCTGACCCTGATCCGCAAGGGCTTTCGCGTGGCCGTCTGCGAACAGCTTGAGGACCCATCTGAGGCGAAGAAGCGCGGTTCCAAGGCCGTCGTGAAGCGCGGCGTGACCCGGCTCGTGACCCCGGGCACCCTGACGGAAGACACGCTGCTTGATGCACGCCGGAACAACTTCCTGGCCAGCGTTGCCGATATTCGCGGAACGCTCGCCCTCGCCTGGGTCGATATCTCCACGGGCGATGTGCGCGTCACAGACACGACCCCGGCACGCCTGCCCGCCGACCTCGCCCGGCTCGCGCCGAGCGAACTCCTGGTGTCTGAGGCAAACGAGGCGGATCTCGCTGAAACCGTGTCCGATCTGATCGGCTCAATCACCGAACGTCCCCGTACCAGCTTTGACAGCACAGCAGGCGAGGTGCGGCTCCTCACCCTCTGGAACGTGGCCTCGCTCGATGCCTTCGGCACGTTCGAGCGGCACCACATCTCCGCCCTGGGTGCACTGGCCGACTACATCGACATCACGCAGCGCGGCAAACTCCCCCTCCTGCGCCCACCCGTCCGAGAACAGGCGCACGCGGCAATGACCATCGACGCCGCCACGCGCCGAAACCTCGAAATCACGCGCAGCTTGTCGGGCCAGCGCGAAGGCGCCCTTTTATCGACGATCGACCGCACCGTCACCGCCGCTGGGGGCCGGCTCCTCGACCGCCGTTTGGCCACACCGTCGC
>CAWUIX010000091.1:0-7310 GCA_963922395.1 uncultured Rhodobacterales bacterium
TTCTAATCGCACGTGGTCTCCTCCTGGCGGTCGAGGTCTGCGTGATGGTCCTCGCCTTCGTCCTTCTAGGGCTGGTGGAAAGCCACGCTGTCTTCACCTGCTACCCCTTGCTCGTGGCCGCGTTGTCTGGCGTCGTTCTGGGGGAAAAGGTCGGCTGGCGCAGATGGGTCGCGATTGGGTTCGGCTTCGTCGGCGTCCTTGTGATCCTGCGTCCCGGGGTTGCCGTGTTCTCACCCGCCGCACTGGTCCCGCTCGCCTCAGCCACCATGTTCGCGCTCTACGGGCTCCTGACCCGGTACGTGTCGCGCTGGGACTCGGCGGCAACCTCATTCTTCTGGACCGGAGCGGTCGGGGCGCTTGCCATGACGCCGTTCGGACTTTGGGCCTGGGAACCGATGACCCTGCCGGATTGGGGATGGATGGCCGCGCTCTGCATCACCGGCGCACTCGGACACTGGCTCCTTATCAGAGTCTACGATGTGGCCGAGGCCAGCGCGGTACAGCCCTTCGCTTATCTGCAGCTTGTCTTCGCCGCCGCCTTTGGCATCACCATCTTCGGCGAAACCCTCCACCCCGCCGTCGCAGCGGGGGCCGCGATCGTTGTCGCGGCCGGGCTCTTCACACTCTGGCGGGAAGAAGTCGCGCGGCGCCGGGCCGCGCAGGCGAATCTCAGCGCTGGGTAAGCTCTTCGCTCAGCCGGATTGGCGCGGTCTCGCCCGTCAGACGGGCGCGATAGACAGGCAGGCTCTCCATCACACGCATCACGTAGTTGCGCGTCTCGCGGAACGGGATGTGCTCGATCCAGTCGATGGCATCGACGCGACCCCGGCGCAGATCCCCCCGGTCATCCATCCAGCGGGTCGGACGGGATGGCCCGGCGTTATAGCCTGCTGAGACCAGAACCATGTTCTCGCCGAAGGTCTCGATCAGTCCGTCCAGATAGGTGACGCCCAGTTGCGCGTTATAGACGGGATCGTCCTGAAGGCGTGATGCGCTGTAGGAGATCTCAAGCTCGCGTGCCACTTCGCGCGCCGTTCCCGGCATCACCTGCATCAACCCGATGGCACCTGCACCGCTTTTGACAGTGGGATCAAACTCGCTCTCCCGGCGGGCAATCGCCAGCGCCAGTTCCTCGGGCACCGGCATCGCGTCTAGCCCAAGATCCACCACAGGATAATAGGCCCGAGGTACGACGATCCCACGACGAGCGGCCCGCTTGGCGATCATGACCGCGAAGTGCGGCTCTTCCAGATCGATGGCAAAATCACCAAGCTGCGCAACAGCCTGCGGGTCGAGCGTCTCTGTCAGATGCGTCAGATAACGCTCCGCCAGGTTCCGCTCCCCGGCCCCATGTAAAAGAATGGCCGCCTGAAAGACCGAGCTTTCGCGAAACGCCGCAAGTCGCCAGTCGTCCACAGCCTCGCCACCGGTCAGGCGGCGATCCATAGGCAAGCCGGCCCGCTCTGCGGCCAGAAGCCCGTAAAAGCTGGTCTGATACTCCCCGCCAAAGGCATAGGACAGGTTCGCCGCTTCGGTATCACCCAGCGCTTCGTGCGCACGACCTTCCCAGTACCCGGCGCGGCCAAGACTGATCGGCGTCTCAACAGACGCTCGAAACGCACGGAAGTGCTTCAACGCAAGGGACGGGTCGTTCCGATAGGTCAGGGCGAGATAGCCTGAAAGCCACTCAAGATCCGAATAGGCATATCCATCTTGCGCGGTCATCCCATGGCTGGACGCAATCTCGTAGGCTTGGGTGGTGCGGCCCCCGCGCATCGCCGCGCGCGCTAGAATCCGGCGCCAGTTCGCCCATTTCCCGGGCTGACCCAGGTCCTCCGCGCTCCCATCCCGCGACAAGAGGATCTCGACAGCGCCATCCCGGCGCCCTTTGTCGATCCGCCACTGGAAGCGTTCGTAGGCAAGCCCCGGATGCCCGGCCAGGGACGCGGGCACCTTTTCGATCAGGCCATCAACACCCTTGCTTTTTTTGCGCAGCGCAATCCGCGCCTTCGCGAGCGCCTGCCACTCCTTCGAGACACGGGGGAACATACGCTCCGCAGCGACGCTCTCTCCCTCCCAAAGAAGGAAATCCAAGCGCGCCTCGTGATAGGGTTTCAGCACATCCGCATAGCGCGCAATCAAGTAGTCTTCGTTCGCCGCCGTCAGCTCATGTTCCGTCCAGGCCGCGATGGCGATCCGCCGGGCAGCCTCTGCATTGCCAACCTCTTCCTGTGCAGCCGCGAGAACGATCATCCCCGCGCCGGTCTGGGGCGCGTGCGCCGCAAAGTGCGCCAGAACATCCGACGTCCGCTCGCGATAGGGAACCTTCCCTTCGCTGCGCGTCGTCAGATAGGGCAGGCCGGGCCAATCAGGCCGACGTTGCAGGAAGGCGCGCATCTCATCAAACTCGCCCCGCCCCGCGCGCAACCGGTGCCATTCAATCACATCACGCCCAACAGACCCGGGAGGTCCGGCAATCCGCAAAGCCGACCCCCAATCCCCTTCGCGCATACGCTCAAAGGCACGCTCCAAAGGAGAAACATCGGGGATGGCGTCGCGTGGCGACACCGCTGACTTGGTCGAAACCGTCTGAGCGGCGCGTATCAGGCCTGCATCCGGCCTTGGTTCAGGGGCCTTCTGGGCGAGCGGCACTTCAGCAATTGGTCTTGGCTTGGGCTGCACATCGGAGCTGGCGCCTGCCACACTTGTGCCAGCCAAAATCAGGGCGCCAAAGAGGGCACCCCCCATCAGACCGATCTGCTGCTTCATTGTCCCGCTCATGGCCGCAAATCCTAGCGCCCCTTTTTTAAGGCTCAACACACAAACTTGGCATTCTCATGGCAAGTGAGTAGTGTCCGCAACGATCCGCCGGCAGGGCGCCGACGGAACACACACGATTCACTCTAACCTCGAAGGATGAAGCTTATGTTCAAGGGGTCTTTTCCAGCCCTCGTGACACCGATGACGAACGGTCAAGTCGACTTCGAGGCCCTTAAAAAACTGGTGGATTGGCACATCGACGAAGGGAGCCACGGCCTTGTCCCGGTCGGCACCACAGGCGAAAGCCCCACGCTCAGCCACGAAGAACACGAGGCTGTGGTGAAAGCAGTGGTCGACGCCTCTGCCGGGCGCGTGCCGGTGGTTGCAGGCGCTGGTTCGAATAATACGCCCGAGGCCATTCGCTTCATGCAGCATGCCGAGGCGGTCGGTGCGGACGCCGCGCTCGTTGTCACGCCCTACTATAACAAGCCAACGCAGGCGGGGCTGATCGCGCATTTCACCGCCCTTCACGACTGCTGCACGCTGCCGATCATCATCTACAACATTCCCGGACGCTCGGTCATCGACATGACCCCGGCCACCATGGGCGAACTGGCGAGGCTGCCCCGGATCATTGGGGTGAAGGATGCCACAGGCGATGTTGTGCGCGTTTCAGACACGCGGGAGACCTGCGGCACGGACTTCGTCCAACTCTCTGGCGAAGACGCCTCTGCGCTCGGCTTCAACGCGCATGGTGGACAGGGCTGCATCTCGGTCACCGCGAACGTCGCCCCCCGGCTCTGTGCAGAGTTTCAGGAGGCCACCCTGGCCGGTGATTACGCCAAGGCGCTCGACTACCAGGACCGGCTCATGCCGCTTCATCGCGCGATTTTCCTGGAACCGGGACTTGCGGGGGCAAAATACGGTCTCTCACGGCTGGGGCGCTGTTCCGAAGAGGTGCGCCTGCCCCTCGTCGGCGTGACCGACGGCACCAAGGCGGCCATCGACGACGCGATGCGCCACGCAGGCCTGCTGAACTAGGCTCAGTCCTTTACATCGTGCTGGATACGCCGCGTATGGCGCAGCGTATCCGTCACCATCGCAGTCATCAGCCCGAACATCAGAAACCCATTGGCGCCGGTCATACCGCCCAACAGGCGGCTCTCCTGTGGCACGCGAACGTCGCCAAGACCCAATGTCGTGTAGGCGACAAGGCTGTAATAGGTGGCCTCCTCCAGCGTGACAAAAATCTCCATCCCACGGAACACAATCGCCCAAAGCCAGACCCCATAGGACATCATGATCATCGCGGCGATCACGACCATCAAAAGGACCACAAGGGACTTCGCTGCATGGGGCGGTCGGCGAATCCAGGGCTCCATTCGTTCCAGAAGCTCATTCAGAGACCACCACAAGAAAGCACCGCCCATCAGCGAGATGAGCGTGATCACCGACCCAAAGAATATCTGCCACAACATGGCGCGATCATCCCTCGCCGGAAGCTGAGGTCAAGATCTGCCGCACAATGGCGGCCCTTGATGGACTTGCACGCAGATCCCAGATATCGGGTCCCATGGCCAAACCGAAGGACAACCCGAACTACAAAGTGATCGCCGAGAACCGGCGCGCGCGCTTTGACTACGCAATCGAGGACGACCTCGAATGCGGGGTTCAGCTTATGGGATCCGAGGTGAAGTCTTTACGCGAGACCGGGGCCAACATCGCCGAAAGCTATGCTTCGGTTGAGGATGGCGAGCTCTGGCTCGTGAACAGCTATATCGCGCCTTATGACGCCGGTCGCACCTTCGGGCATGAGGATCGCCGCCGCCGAAAGCTACTCGTCTCGCGAAAAGAGCTGTCCGACCTCTGGAACGCCACACAGCGCAAGGGGATGACCCTCGTTCCGCTAGTCCTTTATTTTAATCACCGAGGATTGGCGAAGCTGAAGATTGGCCTCGCGCGCGGCAAAAAGCTTGCCGACAAGCGCGAGACACAGGCGAAGCGGGACTGGAGCCGACAGAAGCAGAGGCTTTTGAAAGAGCACGGGTAAGGGATCCGCGACCGGCAAAACGCGGAACCAACGCGTCTCTGCAAACGCGCACAGGCCCGACGCCGGTGGCACCTCTTATCTGAAGGCCCACGCAAACTATTTCGATCAACGCACGGGCGCGTACGGCGTTCGTTTCAAAATGATCATCTGAAGCCCCAGTCATGCACGACCACACCAATCCAACGCCAAGAACCGGATCCACCCCGTGAGCCACTTCGAAACAGACATCGCAATCATCGGGGCAGGTCTGAGTGGCCTCGCCGTTGCAGAAGCGCTCTCCCAATCCGGCCAAGATGTCCAAGTTTTCGAGGCAAGATCCCGCGTGGGCGGTCGCGTCTTGTCGGAAACCGCTGGAAGCGGCCGGTTCGACCTTGGGCCCGCATGGATCTGGCCGCACAACACACGCGTTCTCCAGATGGCTGACCGTCTGGGATTGACCGTCCATAGGCAGTTCTCCGACGGGAACCTCGTGTTCGAAGGACCCGATGGCCGCATCCAGCGGAATCTTGCATTTGCAACAATGGGTGACGGCCTCAGAATAGCGGGTGGCCTCGCTGCCCTGACAGAGTCGCTGGCGGCGCAGATAGACGAGAACCGCGTTCATCTCTCTCACCACATCGACTCCATCGATCTGAGTGGGAATGCCATCGAACTCCAGGGAACCTCGCCCGAAGGCACATTTGTCGCGACCGCCCATAGGCTCGTCCTGGCCCTTCCACCCCGACTGCTCGCCGAAAGCGTATCTCTGACGCCCCAGCCAGACGCGGCAGTCCTCAGCGCGCTCAAGGCGGTGCCCACCTGGATGGCCGGGCACGCCAAGATTGTCGCTGTCTACGACCGCCCGTTCTGGCGCGAGGCAGGCCTTTCCGGAGACGCGATGAGCCACATTGGCCCGCTCATGGAAATTCACGACGCCACCGACGAAGCCACGGGCGCTCCCGCCCTCTTCGGCTTTGTGAATCCCGCACTGTCCCAAAGCGATGCTGAAACCCTAGAGCAAAGCACCGTGGCCCAATTGGCACGGCTCTTCGGTCCAGAAGCCAATCGGCCAACGGCGATCCTCTTCAAGAACTGGTCAAACGACCCCAACACGGCCATCGCCGAAGACCGGTCTGGTCCGGCACAACATCCAACCTATGGCATCCCTCAACCGGTCGCGCGCTGGCTCGATCCGCGCATCATCCTCGCCGGAACGGAAGCCGCACCTCAGAACGGCGGGTTCCTGGAAGGCGCCCTCGAAGCAGCAGAAACAGCCGTCGAAAAGGTCATTCGGAGCGCCTGAGATCCCGCTCTACTCTGGAAGCCGTGCCAAAACCTCAATGTAGGTCGTCCCGGAGATGAAGCCCGCGTCCTTCGCTTCTACCTCAAGACGCTCCTGAACATCAGCACGCTGCGCCTCCGTAAGCCACCCGGACTCCACAGCATCGCCGACAAAATCCGCCTGGCGCCAAAGGTTCCCGACCGCCGCATACATCCCAGCACGGGCAGCCATCGGCGCGCTGAAATAAACCGGTTTCGCCGCGGTCACCTCAAAACCCGCCTGTCCGCATAGCCACGCCAAGTCTCTCCCAACATCAGGATAGCCATCGTTTTCAAGGATCGACCGCCGCAACGTTGCGAACACAGTTTCAAGCGCACTTTCCGCCGGACCATAAAGGCTCGCCCCAAAATCCAGCTCGCGCAAAGCGACAAGACCGCCAGGCTTCAGGACACGGGAGATTTCGGCAAAGACAGGACCAGGATCGCTGAATTGCATGATGATCGTATGTCCGAAGACAACGTCGAACGACGCATCGGGATAGGGCAGGCTAAAGACACTCCCAACATCGAACGTGCAGTTGCTCAAACCCATCTCCGTAGCACGCGCCTGGGCAAGCTCGATCTGGCTCGGCTCGATGTCGAGCCCGACCGCCCGACCATTCGGAACCTGCTCTGCCAGCCCAACCGTGATGGACCCGGGGCCGCACCCAATATCAAGAACCGCCATGTCTGATTTCAGTTCCGGCAGTAAGAAACCCGCATTCGCGGCTGCGGTTCGGTTCTGCATAAGCCCGACCGCCGCGTCGCTGTATCCGAATGGATAGACCCGGCCGTCCGAGTTAAGTTCCATCATGGTGATCGGCTCCCCCAAAGTGATCCCAAGTGGGTGCAAGCTTGCCGCCCGGAACGGCGCTTGGCAACAATCGCTCAAGACAGTCCCCGAGAAATGCGAGCGTCCAGAAGCGTTTGCACGAAACTGAAGCTAAATCCGCCCCAGCGTCTCGGCCAGATGATCGTAGACCAGCCTAATGCGCCGGCTCGTCTGAACCTCCCGATGCACGGTCAGCCACACAGGAAACCGAACCTCAAACTCCGGCATTACCCGCTCGATGCCCGGCGTCCGGGACGCCACCGCGTCCGACATAATCGACAAACCCAGCCCCTGCTGGGTCATCGCCCACATCACCAGTCCGCTTTCACAGAAGATGCGGATCTGCCGACGCTCCAGGTTGAGGCCGCG
>CAWUIX010000092.1:0-7217 GCA_963922395.1 uncultured Rhodobacterales bacterium
CAACGCCGAGGATATGGACGCCGTCGTCCAGCCCGGCATCACGCGCCGTGCCCTGGCGGAAGAGCTACGCGCCACAGGCCTCTTCTTCTCCGTCGACCCCGGCGCTGATGCCACGCTGGGCGGCATGGCCGCCACACGGGCCTCGGGCACAACCGCCGTCCGCTACGGAACCATGCGTGACAACGTCATGGGGCTTGAGGTTGTCCTGGCCGATGGCCGCGTGATCCGCACTGGCACCCGCGCACGGAAGACCTCCGCAGGCTATGATCTGACCGCCCTCTTCCTCGGCTCCGAAGGCACGCTCGGCCTCATCACCGAACTGACCCTCAAGCTACAGGGCCAGCCCGAGGCCGTCTCTTCCGCCGTCTGCGCCTTTGCGGATATCGGCTCTGCCGTATCGGCCGTCATCACCACGATCCAGATGGGCATCCCCATGGCGCGGATCGAATTTGTCGATGCCGACACGGCCCGCGCCTTCAACGCCTATGCCGCCTCAGATTTCCCGGAAATGCCGCACCTGATGATCGAGTTTCACGGTTCGGACGAAAGCGTCAAAGAAGACGCCACCCGCTTTGGCGAAGTCGCCGAAGAGTTCGGCGCCCAAGGCTTCAAGTGGTCCACAAAGACCGAAGAGCGGAACCGCCTCTGGCGCATGCGCCACGACGCCTACTACGCGATCATGGCAAACCACCCCGGGAAGCGGGCAGTCGCCACAGACATCTGTGTTCCGATCTCACGCCTCGCTGACGCCGTTGAGGAAACCCAGGCCGACATCGCCGAAAGCGGCCTCTACGGCCCGCTTCTGGGCCATGTCGGTGACGGCAATTTCCACGCCACGATCGTCGTCGACCCTAAGGCCCCGGACGAACTCAAAACCGCCAAAGCCCTCGCCCGCCGCATGAACGAACGCGCGCTCCGCATGGGCGGCACGGTGACCGGTGAACACGGCGTTGGAATGGGAAAGATCGACTACATGACCGAAGAACACGGCGAAGCCTGGTCGATCATGGGGGACCTGAAACGCACCTTCGATCCCAAGAACATCCTCAATCCGGGGAAGGTCGTGCGGGTGAACTGACGCGCTTCTGCGGCAAGGCGGCGGGCAACGCTCTCGAACGCCGCCCGCCCAAAGATCAGAACGGATGAATCCGTGGCCAGTTTTCGTCGCCCGCCACGATATGCGTCGGGATATCCGCCTGCCACAGTTCCTGCGCGCGCGGATGCACCTGAACGTAAAGCGTCCCATCGACGATCTGCCACACATTCGGGTCGCCCGGCGCCTTGTAGCTCTGACTCGCCGCCCATGAGCAGTATCCGTCATACGCCGGGGCATAACGCTCCGGATCAGCGGCAAAGGCGTTCCGGTTCTCTTCGGTCGCAAAGTACCAGATCGCGCCATTCCAGAAGTGGTTGATCCGCGCTTCGCCGGCTACGGGGCCGTCGTTGTGATACGAAACGGTGTCATAACCGCCAATGGCGACGGCAAGCTGGTTGCCCGCCTGAACCGGCAGCGAGGCCAGCGCGAAGGTTCCCGCTGCAGCAAGGGTTGCGATCAGTTTTTTCATATTCAGTGTCTCCAGTGTTGATACCCATCCGGGGTATGGCGGCCACGGGGTACACCGAGGTTTCGATGACAAGCCAATGACACTCTGGCGAGAGAAAAGTGATCCCTCTGACGGAGTTGTGGGTGGAACGTGAAGTGACGATTTCTACACGCGCCGCCGCATCAACACTGGCCCCGGCATGATGGTTGCCAACGACCGTGCGGTTGCCTAGTCTCCCGGCAAGGTCAACACGCACAACGGGAGGGCATCAGCTGAGCATGCGCATCGTTCGCCGACTTCAGCATGGTCCCCGCTTTGCCCTGCAGATCCGTTTGCAGGGCTGACCCGAGAACTCCTCAAATCGACGGTCCGCCCAAAGCCGCCATGCGGCAACACTCTTACGACCCGAGATTTCTATGACCCTTCTCAACCTGAATGCCGTCGGCGTGACGCTGGGCGACCCGCTCTTTTCCGAACTCAATCTCGCGATATCCAAAGGCGACCGGATCGGCCTCGTGGCCGCAAACGGGCGCGGTAAATCCGCCCTCCTGGCCTGCCTCGCCGGAGAGCTTGACCAGACAGCGGGTGACATCGTGCGCGCCCGCAACCTGCGTATCGGTTTCGTCAAGCAATCGGTCCCGTCTGAAGCGCAGGCACTCTCAATCCACGACTGGACGTTGGCCGCGCTTCCCCCGGATCAGGCGGACTACGAAAGGTGGCGCGTGGATGTGGTTCTGGACGAATTAAACGTGCCCTACGAACTGCAGCACAAACCCTTGCAAGAACTCAGCGGCGGCTGGCAACGCACGGCGCTCTTGGCCGCAGTCTGGATCAACGCGCCGGATGTGATGCTGCTCGATGAGCCCACCAACCATCTGGACCTCCACCGCATCGCGCTTCTTGAAGGCTGGCTCGCCACCCTGCCCCGGGAAACGGCGGTGGTCATCACCTCACACGACCGCGCCTTTCTGGATGCAACAACCAACCGAACGTTGTTCCTGCGTCCCGAAAGCTCTCGTGTGTTCCCGCTGCCCTTTACCAAGGCCCGTTTGGCGCTCGACGAGGCGGACGCCGCCGACGCGCGACGCCACGCCAATGATCTGAACAAGGCCCGCCAGTTGCGGCAGCAGGCCGCGAAGCTGAAAAACGTCGGGATCAACTCCGGCTCTGACCTCCTGCTGACCAAAACCAAGCAATTGGTGGAACGGGCCGACACACTAGAGGCCGCCGCCAAGCCCGCCCATCGCGAACAGTCGGCCGGCGACATCCGCCTGACGAACAGTGGGACCCATGCCAAGGCTTTGATTGCGCTCGACGATGTGCCGGTGGAAACCCCGGACGGGCGGCTTTTGTTCCGAACCGGCAAGAAGTGGATCACCCGCGGGGACAGGGTCGTCCTGCTCGGCAAGAACGGCATGGGCAAGACGCGGCTGATCCGGATGATCGACCGCGCCCTCTCCGGCGCCGAAGACCGGGTCAAATGCGCAGCCTCTGTGGTCCCGGCCTATTCCGACCAGCATCTGAGCCAGCTGCCGGACACAGAAACACCTCTCCAAACCGTCACCGCCTCCTTCGACATCGGCGACCAACGCGCCCGCGGCGTCCTGGCCGGGGCCGGGGTCGAGGTCCGGATGCAGGACACGAAGATCGCGGCCCTATCCGGCGGCCAGAAGGCCCGCCTGGCCATGCTGATGCTGCGGCTGAGGCACCCCAACTTCTACCTTCTCGACGAACCGACAAACCACCTCGACATCGAAGGACAGGAAATGCTGGAAGCCGAGCTGATCGCCCACGGTGCCGCCTGCCTCTTGGTCAGCCACGACCGGAGTTTCCTCCGAAACGTGGGCAACCGGTTCTGGTGGATCAAAGGCCGGAAGCTCGAAGAGGTGGACAGTCCGGAGGCATTCTTGGAAGAAGAAACGGGGGGACGTGGATCATCATAACAATTTCGATGCGTGGGACATGAAAATTTCGCTTCCAAGGCACCCGTACTCACGCGGCCCATGTTTGCACTGAGACCAACCTGAGCAGCGCTACGGCATCGGCAAGATTTTGTCTCAAGAAAAACCCCTGAGCGGAAGCAGGCCGTCCCT
Organism: uncultured Rhodobacterales bacterium; assembly: GCA_963922395.1. Taxonomy (GTDB): domain Bacteria; phylum Pseudomonadota; class Alphaproteobacteria; order Rhodobacterales; family Rhodobacteraceae; genus Ovoidimarina. Next base: position 3,638 of record CAWUIX010000092.1, read on the forward strand.
TAAGTCACGCCTTCTCGGCTGGAACCGTTGCCTCAGCTCCATTGGCGTAACCCCATTCCGCCATGGCATCCAGGATCGGCACCAGCGTTCGCCCCTTTGCGGTTAGCGAGTATTCAACATGCGGCGGAACTTGGGCCCGCACGTCGCGGTACAGGATGCCATCCCCTTCCAACTCGCGAAGATGCTGCGTCAGCATGCGTTGGGTCACCGAAGGCATAAGCCTTCGAAGCTCATTGAAGCGGCGGGGCCCGCTGATCGTGTGAAACAGGATCAGCGCCTTCCACTTCCCGCCTATCGCCGAAAGCGTAACCTCCACCGGGCAGCGATCGGGATCGGCACATGCGGTATCATTTTCCATACTACGTTCCAAAATACTGCGTACTTACGCATCTGCTTCCACACTGGCATGGACGCACCTAGCACACCAGTAGGAGGCCAAGCCCATGCCGAAAGCATTCATTCCCGCCATCACCGGAGCCCAATCCCAAGCCATTGCAGAAGCCCTGCGCAGCGCGGGATGGGACGTCGAAGGCTCCAGCCGGACCGACGAGGGCGATCCATACAAACGGGCTGCAAACGCCGATCTCCTTGTGATGACGGTACCGCAGGATCATCGCCCCGGAGTGATGAGCGCCTTCGTGGACGAATGGACAAAGGCGGCCATCGAAGGAGAAATCGGACGGGTTCTCCTGAATGTCGGAGGGACCCCAGGTCCGGCCGAAGCCCATCCCTTCTTTGCCGAGCTTCACGCGATGGAACACCGTGTGGCGGGCAGCGGGCTGCCCTATGTGATCCTTCGGCCCACAGTCTACCTGGACAATCTCGCCGCGCCCTGGGCGGCCGATGGATTGGCAGCAGGGACAATCGCATATCCTGCAGCACCGGACGCCGAAGTCTCATGGATGTCGCATCGGACACTCGGTGCATGGGTCGTCGCGGTGGCAAGCGGTGCAGCGGATGGCGAAACGTTATCGATTGGAGGGTCGAAGGCGCTCACAGGTGCAGCACTCGCACAGGAAATCGGGGCGGGAATGGGCCGTGACCTGACTTACCAACCGATCCCTCCCGAAGGCTTCGCGCAGGGAATGAATGCCGTAATGGGCGCACCTGCCGGCGATCGGCTCGCCTCGATCTACTCCTGGCTTGAATCCCATCCATTTTCTATGCGGGTCGATGGAGCGGAGGCGAAAAGGTTAGGCGTACCCTTGGAAACCGCCCGGGAATTCGCGGCGCGCACATTTGGATCGGCTTGATTACCGGCAATCCCATTCTCTGGTAGATCTGCTCGAAGAAAACGCCTTTTGTCTCCCATCTATCAGAGGAGCTGCGAAGCGAGACTGCAGCGCACTGCCCGCATTCCCACGCCACCTGCCGTCCGCGCACCCGTCCCTCTCAACTGTCAAGTTGACGGAGATCAACAAAACATATCGCTATCAGAATGTATAATTACGGAAGACCACAAACCAAAGGGAGGACCACGATCTCGCAACGATGAGAAGAGTTCGACATCTCTTGAGGCATGCCGGGCATCAGGTCCCGGTGACTACCGAGGCGTCGTGGGGGAGAAACCGTCGCTTTGGAGATCGACATGAACGGAAGAAGCGAGGAAGCGCTGGTCGAGCGCATCTTGCGTGAACTTGAAGATGGCAGGGCACGGCAGAAGGCCGAGATCGAGGCCCTCATGAAGTGCCTGCTGGATTGCGTGCGCGAGCTCAGCAATCAGCGAAAACCCGCGAAACAGGGCAAATCCGCTGCGGCGGTCGCAACTATGGGGCGCGCAGAGGAAAACGCGCGCCTCGTCCTCGCCCCACATCTCAAAGGCCTGACCGAGGCGCAGCGCCAAAGCTTCCGCACGGGCGTGCTCGACCCAGCGGACGTCTGGCTTGGCGTAAGCTGCGGCCACTTCGCGGACCCGGCGCACGGGTAAAGTCAGCCTGGTTCAGAGGATCCAGCGCACCAGATATGGCCGCGGCACGGTTTGCCCGCTATCTGAAAGGGAACGCGCAACCAAAGAAGCAGTGGCCCCATGAAGCTGGAATTTCATCACATCAACTTCGTCTCACACAACGTGGACCAGATGCACGATTTCTACACAAAGCTTCTGGGCCTCGACGACATCCCGCAAGCGAACTTCCCCCGCACCGAAGCGTCCGAAAACACTGGATATGATGGCAAGATCCGCTTCGCCACAGACGGCGCGATGCAGATGCACCTGGCGGAACGCCAGCTTGACGTCGCCTTCAAGAACGGGCGCGTCATCAACCCGGTCGACCGGGGCCACATCGCGTTTCGCACCGACGACCTGGCCGCGTTTCTGAAGATCCTGGACCGCGAGGGCATCCCCTACTCGGATTACGGCACCACGTTCGCCAAAGAATGGCATCAGGTCTTCTTTCAGGACCCCGAAGGCAACGTCATCGAAGTGCACCAGCACGTGGGATGAACGCGGCGCCCAGCGCCCTGAAACATCTGAATATGACGAAGTCCGTAGAAACAGAGCACCTGCCCAAACGAGAAACGCCGCGAGCAGCTTCATGGCCACTCGCGACGCACCTTAATCTGTCAAGTAGACCCGAAGGCTTACATCACCATCTTAAAGACCGGGATGATGAACGGCGATGGCGGGGGAAACTTGCAGAACCCCATCGACCCGTTGGAGGTGTTGTCGAGCTCTCCACCCGCCACCATGTTTACCCCTGAGAGACCGCCAGCGTTGGCCGCGAACTGGATATCGCCTGCCGCAAAGACATTGCCACCGTAAACTTCAAGGCCGCTTGCAACCCGGAAATCGCCAAGCGTGATGATCGTTGATCCGCCATTGCCCGCATCACAAAAGTCCTTGGCACCAATCTGCAGTCCAGACGGCGCGCTCACCGACTTCGACGAGTCGTTCAGAACAACAAGCGTCGCGTTCTCAAGCGAGGACCCCTGGCTGAACTTCACTTCACAATCCGTTACGATCACAGCGTCCGAGATGGCTTGGTCCTTACCAAAGGTGAGTGTCTTGCCGTTGCACGTCAGGTAGTTCACCGCATTTGGTGTGATATCTGTTGAAAGGACGTCGCTTGTCATCTTCTTCGGCGTCGACGGCGGAGCTGTCTTGCTCGTCACATAGGACGGCTGATCAGCCCAGTTCGGGTTAAGATAGTTGTTTGCCATCGTTGGAAGGCCGTTGAAGAACGTTGTCAGGTTGTAATTCAGCGACTCGAGAGCGTCGTCGAGTCCCGGATTGCTGTCCATGCCACCTGTCGGGATCACCAGATCTCCTTCATACGGCATCGACACCGTAACGCCCCGCTCAAAGTCGTTGCCGTTATTGAATTCAACATGCGTTTCCGAGTGAATGCAGAATTCGTCCTGGTAGGTGTTGTTCGATTGGATATCGATCCGCTCAACTGCGAAGAAACCCTCACCCCGCGGGCAAAAGCCATCTTCATAGTCCCAGACCGACACTGTGTTCAGGTCCAGGGCATCAACCCCGATGAACTTCAGAAGGAACGTTCCAACGCCGTTGCGCCCCGTACGCCGTGTGGTCACGCGCACCGCTGTGTCGCCCGAACCGGGAATGAATGTCTGCGTC
>CAWUIX010000093.1:0-7199 GCA_963922395.1 uncultured Rhodobacterales bacterium
GCTGCTGCCGGTCTTCATCCGCATGCCGATAGGTTCCGGATCGCAAGATCGACCAATCCGTTGTGTCGGGAAACTCCTGATAAAACAAAACTGTCTCAGGCGTCATCGCGATCACAGCGTTCGGGAAAAGACCATAGTAAAGCCAGGTCCGGCGCAGCTCTTCAGGGAAATCCGGCTTTGGCTTGCTGATCTTCTTGTAGTTCCGCACCGCCCAGCGCCGCCCTTTGGACGGGGTGAAACGCCCTTCAGACCGACTGACACCGTCCACATAGGGTTCGTCTTGATAGGTCGAGCCATAGAGGTCCTGAAGCGCAGGGTGCGCCATGGCAACATGGTAGCCTTCGTTGTCGACATCCCGCACGGACTTCCAATTCACCGGCGATACATCTGTCCAGATCTTTTCAACGGGAACATGGTCTTGCATCCGATAGGCGCTCGCCTGCTCCGCAAATGGCGCAAACAGCTCAGCAACCGCGGGTTGGGGACCATCCTTAAAGCGGACAAAGACAAACCCGTTCCAAACCTCCATCTCCAGGGCCGGCAGGCCAAACTCATGCTTGTCGAGCGGGGGATAGGATTCCGGTCGCGCCGCGCCCCGTAGTGTTCCATCAAGATTGTAGACCCAACCGTGAAACGGACAGATCAACGCGCTGGGGCAATTTCCCCTCTCTTTCGAGACAAGCCTCGAGCCACGATGCCGACAAACGTTACGAAAGGCCCGAACTTCTCCCTCCAGATCGCGAAGAATAATCGCGCGCTCACCGCACATATCGAAGGTTTGGAAATCTCCCAAACTCGGAATATCCGAGACGTGGCAGGCAATCTGCCAATGCGTCTTGAAGATTTCCTCCTTCTCCAGATCAAGCAGAGCTTCGCTATGATAACACCATCCGGGCAAGCCGCGGCGGTCCCAGTTGGCCGGGATACTCACATCCCGCTCATTATGATCCTTCATTTGAGAGCGCCCCTCTTCGGTTTGGGCCTAAAACGGGGTCGAGCGTACGGCGACAAGGGCACCTCGACAAGCGCCGGCAACGTTGTCCTAACCGGAAATCGGCAATCGCGGATGCAGGAGGACATTTTCGGCATTTTTCGCTTCCGCCCAAAAAACGTGCCGGTCTCTGGGATAGCTTGATGAGAACGGCCTTTCCTCCATCACACTTAGGTCAGGACACGGGCGCACCGCCCGTTCGGTGTGTTTGCCTAGGTAGATCAGCTTGACTCGGCTGATTTTGCACACATAACTTTTTGACTGACCGTTCAGTTAGCCAGGCGAAGACTGATCCATGGGCTCTGAGCGCGCGCACTTGATGATGAAGAAGATCAAACAAGAAAATCAAATCAGGGAGATGACGTAAGGTCATGAAGTCAACCATAACACTCGCAAAGCTCACATGCGCTGCAGCTGTCGGCGTATTGCTTGCAGGCTCCGCGATCGCACAAGATCGCGTCCTTAAGGTCACCAACTGGGCGGAATACATCGCCGAAGATACCATCGCGAACTTCGAAGCCGAATACGGGATCAAGGTGATCTACGACACCTATGACTCGGCGGAGTCGATCGATGCGAAGCTTCTGGCAGGCAACAGCGGCTACGACGTTGTAAGCCACGCCGGAAGTGACACGGCACGCCTGATCAAGGCTGGCATCGTGGCCCCTCTCGACATGTCGAAGCTGGACAACATCAAGCACATGGATCCTTCGATCATGGCACAACTGGCCAGCGAATGGGATCCGGGTAACCAGCATTTTATCCCCTACATGTGGGGCACGCACGGCGTCACCTACAACGAAGAACTGGTGCTCGAAACCTACCCAGATGCACCAATTGGATCGATGGACCTGATCTTCGAACCTGAGCACATCAGCGAACTCGCCAAATGCGGCGTGTCCTTCCTCGACTCCCCGGGTGACATCATCCCGATGGCCCTGGCGCATCTCGGCCTCGACCCGAACTCGACAAACCCCGAAGACTATGAAGCAGTCGGCGCGATGCTCGCGGAAATCCGGCCCTACATCAAAACATTCGACAACTACGCGTACCAGCGGATGCCGCAGCGAGAGTTCTGCGTCTCCACGACCTGGGGCCCCGACGGCCTCCTCGCGATGTCAGGCGCAGCAGAAGCCAACACTGGCGTCGTCCTGGATTTCTTCCTGCCAGCGGGTCAGGACAGGGCACAGCTTTGGATTGACGGCTGGCTGATCCCAGCGGACGCCGCAAACAAGGAAGATGCGCACCTCTTCCTGAACTACATGATGCGGCCCGAAGTCGGCGCAGCGGACAGCAACTACACCTGGTATGCGACGGCAAACCAAAGCTCGAAACCGCTTGTCGACGAAGAAGTCACGTCGAGTCCGGCAGCCTTCCCCACATCCGATCAAGTCGATCTGATGTACACAACCGCAGTTTTGCCGCCGCGTGTTGAGCGTCTTCAGACGCGAACCTGGACCAACTTCAAGGCCGGGAACTAACGACCTGCCGAAAAGACGGGGGCGGCACTGACAGGGTGCCGCCCCTCCCCTCAAAGACCTAATGAGGTGCGATTTGGCTGGCGAACCTTCCCCGACCGAAGCCCCTTGGCTAGATCCAGCCAACAATAAACCCCTCGTCGAAATACGTGGCGTCACCAAGAAGTTCGGTGAAGTTACGGCAGTCAACAACGTCGACCTAGACATCTACCAGGGAGAGCTGTTCTGCCTCCTTGGCGGCTCAGGGTGCGGCAAGACCACGCTCCTTCGCATGCTCGCCGGGTTCGAGTTTCCGGAATCTGGAACAATCAGCTTCGACGGCACAGACATGTCCGATGTCCCCGCCTACGAGCGCCCCACGAACATGATGTTTCAGAGCTACGCGCTCTTCCCACATATGACAGTGGAGAAGAACATCGCATTCGGCCTGCAGCAGGACAGAATTCCGAAAGGCGAGATCGCCGACCGCGTTCATGACATTCTGACCCTTGTTGAGCTTCAGGACTTCAAGAAGCGCAAACCCCAACAACTGTCAGGCGGCCAGCGCCAGCGCGTCGCCCTCGCAAGAGCACTTGTCAAAAAACCTAGGCTCTTATTGCTCGATGAACCCTTGGCGGCATTAGACAAGCGCCTTCGAAAGCAAACCCAATTCGAACTGGCCAATATTCAGGAACAGGTTGGGGTCACCTTCATCGTTGTGACCCACGATCAGGAAGAGGCCATGACCCTCTCCACACGTATGGCGGTGATGGATGCCGGGCGCTTCATGCAAATCGGAACACCCACAGAGATCTATGAGTTCCCGCAATCCCGGTTCGTCGCCGATTTCATCGGATCGGCCAACATCTTCCACGGCCGTGTAAAGGAGGATGGTGCAGATCATGTCTCGGTCGAAACGGATCTGGGCGAAATCTACATCGACCACGGTCAGTCAGTCACCGAGGGCAGCCAGATCTGGGTTGCGCTGAGGCCCGAGAAGGTTCGCGTCCAAAAGGCCGCCCATGACCAACCCGGACCAAACCAAACCAAGGGAACGGTCGAAGAAATCGGCTATCTCGGAGACACCTCGATATACAAAATCCGGCTTGCGAACGATCAGATCTTTGATGTTACGGCACCCAACCAGACGCGCCCGAAGGACTTGAACTACAAGATCACCTGGGAAGACGAAGTCTATCTGAGCTGGGATCCATCAAGCCCGATGCTACTGAATTCATGACGGATATCTCGGACATCGCGCCTCTAGAGGCATCCGATAAGCGGAGCTCTCTCCTCTACCGGCTCAACGAAAGTATCCAAACGCATTGGCGAAAGATCGTTGTCGCCATCCCGTTTGTCTGGCTGCTTCTGTTCTTCCTGTTTCCGTTCTTCATTGTCGCGAAGATCAGCGTCGCGGAACTTGCCATTGCCAGTCCGCCGTTCACACGGATGATCGAATGGACCGATGGCGGGATCATGACGATCCGCATCGTCTTCGACAATTTCGCCTACATCCTGTCGGACAGCCTCTACTTCAACACCTACGTAAACTCGCTGAAGATCTCGATTACGTCGACGCTGATCTGCCTCATCTTCGGCTACCCCATCGCCTACGGAATCGTCCGATCCGGCCCAGTGGCAAAACCACTTCTCCTGTTTGCCGTCATCCTACCGTTTTGGACGTCGTTCCTTCTGCGCGTCTACGCGTGGATGGGTCTTTTGGCAGATCAAGGTACGATCAATAACCTTCTAATTTCGCTTGGCATTATCGATGACCCCATTCGCATGCTCTACACAGAGTTCGCGGTCTATATCGGCATCGTCTACACCTATATGCCCTTCATGATTTTGCCGCTCTACGCAAACATGGAGAAGTTGGACAACAGCTTAAACGAAGCGGCAGCAGATCTCGGATCGCGCCCAACCAATACGTTCTTCAAAGTCACGCTCCCTCTCACCGTACCCGGGATCATCGCCGGTTCCCTGCTCGTCTTCATCCCGGCCACCGGCGAGTATGTCATCCCCGATCTTCTGGGCGGTGGTAACGTCCAGATGATTGGCCGCGTGCTCTACAATGAGTTCTCGCGCAATACTGACTGGCCCGTCGCGGCGGCGGTTGCAATCGTCCTTCTCTTCTTCCTGGTGCTCCCGATTCTCGTGTTCCAGTACTACCAGGGCAAGACGTCAGAGGCGCGATAGACCATGCAAGGCACCCGATCGCGCTTTCTGACCGTCATGATCACCCTGGGTCTCGCGTTCTTCTACATCCCAATGATCCTCTTGGTGATCTATTCGTTCAACTACTCACGGCTCGTACCAGTCTGGGGAGGCTGGTCCACTCGGTGGTACGCCGAACTCTTCGCTTCCAAAGAGGTTTGGAGCGCCGTGGGCCTCAGCCTCCGCATCGCCTTCATCAACGCCACTTTCGCAACGATCCTTGGCACCCTCGCAGCCCTCTCGATGGTCCGGTTCGGGCGCTTCCGAGGTCGCACACTCTTTGGCGGCATGCTAGTGGCCCCGCTTGTGATGCCCGAAGTGATCACCGGCCTCTCGCTCTTGGTCCTCTTCATCTCTTTGCAGCAAGCGATCGGCTGGCCGGCGGAGCGTGGCTTTTCCACAATCACGATAGCGCACATCACATTTTCGCTCGCCTATGTCGCCGTCACGGTTCAAGCGCGCCTGACAGGCATGGGACAGGATCTGGAAGAGGCCGCCGCAGACCTCGGCGCAAAGCCGTTCAAAGTCTTGACCGCCATCACGATCCCTAGACTGACCCCTGCCCTCATATCGGGTTGGCTCTTGGCCTTCACCCTCTCCCTCGATGATCTCGTCATCGCGAGTTTTGTCACCGGCCCCGGTGCAAACACTCTGCCAATCCTTATATTTTCGCGGATCCGGCTGGGACTGCGCCCAGACATCAACGCGCTTGCGACAATCATCATTCTCGTCGTCGCCGTCTGCGTCGCGATCGCTGCGCTGCTGATGTACCGGCAGCACAAACGCGACTTGCTCGACAGGCAACTGGCGGAGCGTGGCTCGTAGTGACGCGGCTGAAGGCCAAGGTGCAGGGCTCACCCGACATTTGTTTGCGACCGGGTTCGATCATTGGTCGGATGTCTTTGGCAAAACGGACGTGCCCAACCGTCCCGAACTCAAGAAACTAACCACCTTGGCATGACAAAGACCCCCTACGACATTCTATTTGAACCCGTTCAGATCGGGCCGGTCACGGCCAAAAACCGCTTCTACCAGGTGCCGCACTGCACTGGGAGCGGCTGGCTTCGCCCCCGGATCCTGGCGGACCTCCGGGAAACAAAGGCCGAAGGCGGATGGGCTGTCGTCAACACCGAATATTGTTCCATCCATCCTTCATCCGATGATCCACCTCACCCCAGCGCGTCGCTTTGGGATGATCGTGACATCAAGGCCCATGCTTTGATGACAGAGAAGGTCCACGCCCACGGGGCGCTCGCTGGCGTCGAACTCTGCATCGGCGGCGCTCGGATGGCCAATCTTGAGACGCGGGAGGTCCCGCTCAGCGTCGGCAGCCTGCCAAACCTCGCGGGAAACCCGTTTCAATGCCGGGCAATGGATCTGCAGGATATTCGAGATATCAGACGATGGCACCGGAACGCTGCGCTGCGCGCAAAAGCGGCGGGCTTTGATATTGTCTATGTCTACGCAACCCACGGATACCTTCTGTCTCAATTCCTCTCACCTGTGATGAACCGACGCAGTGACGACTACGGTGGTACCCTGGAAAACCGGGTTCGCCTTTTGCGCGAGATCATCGAGGACACCAAAGACGCCGTTGGCGACACAATGGCGGTTGCCGTCCGCTTTTCCTCGGAGACGAACGGCGGGAACAGCGGCGAGGACGGCGTTCCGATCACAGGCGAGACAGAAGACATCTTCGGCATGATCGGCGAACTGCCCGACCTCTGGGACGTAAACATCAAAGACTATTCCCTGGAGATGGGCCTCTCCCGGTTCGTTCAGGAAGGGTCCCTGGAACCCTACGTGTCGGGCATCAAGGTGCTGACAACAAAACCGGTTGTCTCTGTGGGGCGGTTCACGTCACCCGACACGATGGTCAGTCAGATCAAACGCGGCGTTCTCGATTTCATCGGCGCCGCCCGACCTTCCATCGCCGACCCCTTCCTACCAAACAAAATCAAAGAAGGACGGTTCGAAGACATCCGCGAGTGTATCGGATGCAACATCTGCTACATGGGCGACGGGAAAGGCGTGCCCATCCGCTGCACTCAGAATCCTACAATGAGCGAAGAATGGCGCCGCGGCTGGCACCCTGAGAAGATCCAACCCAAGACATCGGACGCAACTGTTCTCGTGGTCGGCGCCGGACCAGCAGGGCTTGAAGCAGCGCATGCTTTGGGCAAACGCGGCTACTCGGTGATGCTGGCCGAGGCGTCGCGTGAGCTTGGCGGGCGCGTCCGTCTGGAGACGGGCCTGCCCGGTCTGAACCAATGGGGCCGCGTAAGAGACTACCGGCTTCAGCAGATAGACAAACTGGACAACGTTGAGATCTACCGCGAAAGCGAACTCACCGCAGAGCAGATCCTGGAAATTGCACCGGACCATGTTGCAATCGCGACGGGCGCCAGTTGGAGGCGCGATGGCTACGGTGCAAACGCACTTGCCGGCATTAATGGATTGTCCTCGCCGGCCAACATTTTCACACCCGATGACATCATGTCAGGCAAGATCCCCGAAGGCCGAGTGATCGTTTA
>CAWUIX010000094.1:0-7163 GCA_963922395.1 uncultured Rhodobacterales bacterium
GTCAAAAAACGGAATTGCCCTTCAATGCGGCCCAGAATCACCGGCATATTGTGGATAACGAGGGAAAGAGGTGTGTCATGTTAGTCAGATTGTTCATGATCTGTGCAGCCGTCCTGTTTGCGGCCACAGCGCACGCGCAGTCCGGGTATCGCATCGCAGCGGGCGATCAGCTTACGATCGAGGTTCTTGAAGATCCGTCGCTCAATCGCCAGGTGCTTGTCCTTCCCGACGGATCGGTCTCGTTCCCGTTGGTCGGCGGTCTTCGCGCCGGAGGGAAGTCGACAGATCAATTCCGACAGGATCTTGCAAGTGCTCTTGCGCCGAACTTTGCGTCGTCTCCCTCTGTATTCGTATCGGTTGCATCACTGGCACGACCGGACCTGACCGACACCTCGACGTTTCTCAATGTGTACATGATGGGAGAGGTGAATGCCCCCGGTCTGCTTCAGGTCGAGCCGGGCACAACACTCCTTCAGTCGCTCGCCCAGATGGGTGGATTCACGCGGTTCGCAGCTACGAAACGTATTCAGCTGCGTCGTGTAGATCCTCAGACGGGCGGGTACGTATCGTTCCGGTTCAACTACCGTGCCGTCGAAGGCGGAGCGGAAATAACAGGCAGGACAGTGCTTGCGGAAGGTGACGTGATTGTCGTACCGCAGCGTAGGCTGTTCGAATAACAGAAGAGGCGCCATGACGAGCGGGTGGGGCAAGGCACTCGCAATCGGGTTGTCCGCCGGATTTCTGGCGGCGGGTTCGTATGCGCTGGCTCAAGTTGCAGAAGAGGAAGAAGAGGATACAGGTGGACTGCGGTTCACGGGTACTGTCGCGCTTGGCTTTGAAGCCAGTGACAATATTAACCTCCAACGAAACCCATCGGGCACAGATACAAGAACATTTGCAGATCTACTCTTCGGGGTATCGATTGAAAGGCCTCTCTCGGAATTCAGTCTAGAGTTTGGGGGTACAGCCCAACTTGAAAACTACAGCAGTGCGCGTGAAGAAAATGGCTTCGAAGATCCCTTTGCACGCTTAGAGTATCGGTTGCGCGGGCGAGATACACGCTTCTCCTTCAGTGCCGGCTATAGTCAGGACGACATCGTCGACACGCTTGGTCTCGATCTCGATGGCGACCTGATCACTGATACGTTTTTATCGAGCATAGGTGACGTCGAACGGTCCCGCGCTCGCGCTAGTTTGGACTTAGGACTTAATGCGCCAGTCGGTGCCAATGTCCTGATCTCGCGCCGCGACACAAACTATAGCAACACGATCAGCCCTGACTTGTTCGACCGGACTACCGATATCGCGCGAGTGGCGGCCGTCGTCCGACCGAGTCAGGTGCTTGAGTTCGGTGTTTATGTTGAACGAGAGGAATACGAGGCGGAAGACGTCGATCAAACCATCCGCAAGATTGACGATGTCGGGATCACCGTGGACTACGACATTAATCCCATCTTGTCGTTTGAAGGCTCGATCGCCGACGTTGACGTTGAGGAGACCACCACATCTGGGATCTCCAACTCAGGCGGGACCGGGTTTGATCTCGCTCTCGTGCGCGACATGCCAAATGGGTCTCTCACGTTCTTCGCAGAAAGAGAGTTTGGCGATTTAGTCTCTCGAACATCCTATGGCGTGTCCCGCTTGATGGAGATGCCATCGGCCTTGGTCGATGCCACAATCGGGGTAAGTGAAAGTGACACCGGCGATACGGTCGTCTACTTCGGTCTTGATTACATTCGGGAGTTTCCGACCGGGACACTAATCACCGAGTTGAACCAGGACGCGATAATCAATAGCGATGATGAAGAGGTCCTGCAGACCACTTTGGATGTCGACTACATCTATGATCTCACGCCGTCGTCCTCGGTCTCATTTGGCCTGCTATTTCTGAAAACTGACGATATTGGTAGCGGGTCCGTGTCCGAGGGGACGCGAACTGATTTGGAAGTTATCTATAGTCGCGAGGTGACGCGGGATTGGGACTGGCAAGTCGGATATCGAAATCGCCGCACTGATCCGGAAAGTGGCGCATCAGCGAGATCCAACTCGATCTTCACAACCTTTGCTCGTTCCTTCTCGCTCAGGCCCTAGGGCAATTGGCCTTGTAGATCGCTCGGATTTTGACAAGCGAACATACACCGAACCGCCTGATCTCGCCTGTGACGGCCTCGATCTTCGTGGCCTGCCTGATCGTGGAAGGCACACTTAGTCTCTCAGAGCTTGGGGTGCTCGACGCCTTTCGCCTACGTTTGTTTGCGATCGAGCAGGCAGGGTTCTGGCCGGGTTTGCTTCGGGACTGGACGCCAAACTATCCGACACAACCCGCGCTGATGTTCCTGACATACGGGTTCTTGCACGCCGGCGTCGTTCACTTCGCAGTTAACATGTTCACGTTGTTCTCCTTGGGCCGGACATGCGCGCGGCGCATTGGCGAATGGCGATACGCCCTCTTGTACATTGCATCGATTTTGGGCGGGGCAATCGGCTTCGCCGCCTTGGCATCAACGCTTCAACCGATGGTTGGGGCTTCGGGTGCGCTCTTTGGAATGGTCGGTGCGATCGTGGCTTGGGAGCTGGTCGACTTGCGCCGGGAAGGTCGATCTTTGCTTCCCGTTGCCAGACTGGTCGCCATCCTGGTTCTGCTCAATCTTGTGCTTTGGTGGGCGATGGACGGTCAACTCGCCTGGCAAACCCATCTGGGCGGTTTCGTCGCCGGTTTTGGTCTTGGTCTCTTTCTGGATCCCCCGACTGAGGACATCGATTAGGCGCCCGTTAACGGTTGCCATCCTATGAGCGTTGTTGGGGGCGCAGTGGAACAGAACGTATGGCGCCGCAATCCAATGCGCCGGTGATTATTCGCCGCAAGAAGGTCGTGTCCGGTGACGGTCACCATGGAGGGGCCTGGAAAGTCGCTTACGCGGATTTTGTGACCGCGATGATGGCTTTCTTTATGCTGATGTGGCTCCTCGGCGCGACGACCGAGAAGCAGCGCAAGGGCATTGCGGACTACTTTAACCCAACGATCCCTTTGGTCCGCGCTTCGGGCGGCGGATCCGGTGCATTTGGTGGCGAAACAGCATTCTCAGAAAGCAGCCTCAGTCAGACGGGAACCGGGGCCGCTCAATCACAACCTACAGAACAGCGTCAGTCGCGAGGGGACACAGGTCTAAAGAACACGTCGGCGAGCGAAGCTTCAGAAGAAGAGCGCGCGCTTTCCGAACTCGCCGGCGCCCTGCGCGGCATCGGCGGCGAGAGCATGGTGACAGAACTGATGCAGCGTCACGTTGTCACCCGCCTTTCCGATGAAGGGCTCGTGATCGAGCTTTTCGGATCCGAAGCCGATGTTCTCTTTGAAGACGGGGCCGAACCCAGCGTTCTCTTGTCCGACCTGACAACTGCGATTGTGCCCCTCCTCGGACTGGTCCGAAACGACATCGCGATCCACGCACATGCGCCCGCGGTTCCTCTTGTCAGGCGCGAAAACCAGACGTGGTCGGTCACCTCGGAACGCGCCGACCGAACGCGCGTCATGATCGAAGCCCTGGGTTTTCCGTCCGATCGGATTGCGCGGATCAGTGGGTTTGGGAGCGCGCAGCCTGCGGACACCAATCCAATGGCCGTCCGCAACGACCGGCTTGAAATCGTAATTCTGCGCTCGGCCGTATGATAAGTGAGAAGCATTTTATCTGTTAGCGCGCAATTAAGCCCCAGCGTCTAGCGTCGCTCCTAACCGGAGACGATGCAGCAGAAAGGCGCACCATGACAATCTCCTCCTCGCTGAATGCGGGCGTTGCCGGGCTCGCGGCGAATGCCAGCCGACTGGCCACCATCTCGGACAACATCGCCAACTCGGAAACCTATGGCTATAAACGCTCTGAAGCCGACTTTTCCTCACTCGTAATCTCCTCAGGGGAAGGAACGTATTCCGCTGGCGGTGTGCGTGTTTCGACCCAGCGCCTTGTGGACCAACCCGGCGCCCTTGCCACGACAAACAATTCGACCGACCTCGCTGTTCGAGGTCGTGGGTTCATCCCTGTAACAACAGAAAGCGCATTGGATAGCGATACCGGCGATTATCCGTTGCTCTTAGCTACCACCGGTTCCTTTCGAACCGACGCCGACGGTTTTCTGAAAACCAACAACGGTGTTGTGCTCATGGGGTGGCCTGCGGACCCTGACGGATCGATACCCACCTTTCCCCGCGATACGGCTGACGGGTTGGAACCCGTTCAGATCAACGTCAACCAGTTCACGTCTGAGCCCACGACCCGCATTGACCTTGGCGTAAATCTGCCCGCGACAGAGACGGAGCAGGGCGCAAGCGGTGGTCCCCTGGAACTCTCCGTCGAATACTTCGATAACCTTGGAACGTCGCAGAGCATCAATATCCAGTTCACGCCGACGGTGCCAACGACGCCGGGTGCCTCGAACACTTGGACGATGACCCTGACTGATAGCGCCACTGGTGGCACGACGATCGGGGAATACACCGTTGTTTTTGATGAAACGCGGGGTTCGGGCGGTACAATCGACTCCGTGACCACGATCTCTGGTGGACCCTATGATCCCGCGACCGGCGAGTTCACTGTGAACGTCGCAGGTGGTCCAATCGCGATCAATATCGGTGCCGTCGGGACTGGCACGGGCCTGACTCAGCTCTCTGATAATTTCGCTCCGACATCCATTTCGAAGGATGGCTCTCCTGTTGGCAACCTGATCTCGGTGGAGGTTGATGCGAACGGATTTGTGCAGGCGAACTTTGATATCGGTATTACGAGAACGGTGTACCAGATCCCCCTCATCGACCTGCCAAATCCCAATGGTCTGATCGCGGAGGACAATCAAACCTACCGCACCTCTAACGAGTCGGGGTCCTTCTTTCTCTGGGATGCAGGGGATGGACCTACCGGGGACGTCGTCGGATTTGCCCTTGAGGAATCAGCCACCGACGTTGCGGGCGAGCTGACTCAACTGATTGAGACCCAGCGGGCCTACAGCTCGAACGCAAAGGTCATTCAGACCGTCGATGAGATGCTGCAGGAAACCACGAACATCAAACGATAGACCCGCCAGGACACGCTTAGATGAGCATCTCCGCCGCCATGTCGAACGCCGTTTCCGGCCTGACAGCTGCGTCACGGTCTGGCGAAGTCGTCTCGTCGAACGTCGCCAACGCCACGACCGATGGATACGCGACGCGCGAGCTCCAGACCTCTACCAGGGTTGTCGGCGGCGAAACCGCGGGTGTTGCTGTCGATTGCGTGCAACGCAACGTCGATGCGGGTCTTCTGGCCGACCGTCGACTTGCGGACGCAGAGCTTTCACTCGAGGAAGGCAAAGAAGGTTTCTACATTGCTCTCGACGATTTGGTCGGCTCTCCGGAGGATGACGCATCGATCTCGGGGCAAGTTCGGTCCTTTGAAACGGCGCTCACAACGGCGGCCAGTCGGCCAGATTCGGACGCGCGCCTTTCGGATGTCCTCGATTCCGCGAAGGGTTTGGCAGCTTCGATTTCCGCTGCATCCGATGGTGTTCAGGCGGAACGGCTCGCGGCGGATCAAGCGATTGCCAATCAAATCGCCGATCTCAACCAGGGATTGGAGAACCTTGCAGACCTAAACGCCGAAATCAGTCGCTTGAATGGCGCTGGCCGCGATGTCACCGGCTTAGAGGAACAGCGACAGCGCGTCATTGATGGCATTTCTGAAATCGTCCCTGTGAAGGAGGTCCCGCGAGCTGATAGCAAGGTTGCGCTCTACACCACAGGTGGCGCGATCCTATTCGATGAAACCCCAAAGAACTTCGACTTTACGTCCGTCAATCAGATCACCGCTGATATGACCCGCGCCTCGGGCGCCCTATCAGGCATCACCCTCGACGGACGCCCCATGGAGGCCCAAGGCCCCTACGCCCCTTTGGGTGGCGGGAGCCTTGAAGCGGCCTTCTCAGTGCGGGACGACCTCGGGCCGGACGCGCAATCTCAGTTCGATGCCTTGGCGCGAGATCTGATCGAACGGTTCGAAGATCCCGCGCTCGATCCAACGCTTGCGCCTGGGTCGGCTGGTCTCTTTACCGATGGTGGCACTCCTTTGGATGTCACCGACACTGTTGACCTCGCCGGCCGGCTCACGGTCAATGCATCCGTGGATCCCGCAGCAGGCGGAGAGGTCACGCGCCTTCGGGACGGGTTGGGGTCGGCAGCGCCAGGAGAGGTTGGCAATGCATCTTTGCTATATGCTTCCTTGGATGCACTGACGACGATCCGCACACCGTCTGATACCTCCGTTACTTCGACGGCCGGGTCGTTCGGATCACTGGTCAGCAGTTTTGACGCCCGATTGGCCCAGGATCTCAGCGATGCCGAGCAAGAGGTTGGTTTCGCGACGTCTCGTCAATCCTCTCTTCGCGAACTCGAACTGACGCAAGGGGTCGATACCGATCAGGAGCTACAGAAGCTGCTTCTGATTGAACAAGCCTATGCTGCAAATGCCCAAGTCATCGAAACACTTGACCGTCTCATTCAGGAACTGATCGCGATCTGACCATGGCCAACATCGGAGTAGGAGATCTGGCGCAATCCCTCGTCTTTCAGCGCGAGAATGCGCGGCTTACGACGGAACTCACCCGTCTCACCGAAGAGCTTTCCAGCGGGCGAAAATCTGTCACAGCGTATACCGACCGTACCGCGATCTCTTCGTTGGAGCGCGATCTCTCCAAAATGAAAGCCGAGCGCAGGACCGCGGATGAGGCGGAGTTGATCGCATCCACCTCGCAGCTCGTCTTGGGCCAAATCGCAGATTCCGCCCAAACGGCGTCAGACGCGCTTTTGCTTACCATCGGGGCTCCACAACCGACCTCGGTGCAGAGCGCAGGCGCGGACGCTTCAACGGCATTCGAAGTTGCGGTGTCCAGTCTGAATACCCAGGTCGCGGGCCGTTCGCTTTTCTCCGGACGGGCATTCGATCAGCCTGCGCTTATCGATGCGTCTTTGATCCTTGACGAACTTGCGTTGGCCGCGGCGGGCGAAACAACTGCGGCGGGGGTCGAAGCGATTGTTGATGCTTATTTTGCGCCAGGTGGGGGGTACGAAAGCATAGCATATCAGGGCTCGACGACAGCGGCAGATCCGATCCGGCTTGGCGCGGAGCTTGCTGTTGAACCCA
>CAWUIX010000095.1:0-7139 GCA_963922395.1 uncultured Rhodobacterales bacterium
TGCACACCGCCACGAGGATCAGGATCAGGACCGAGATTGGCAGCCCGTACCCGACGACCAGGCCTTCGGGCATGACTTCTCCGCGCGCCTCGAACATCCGCTCTAGGCGTCGTGTTGGGATGGTGTAGGCGTTTAGGATTGCGATGAAGCCGAGGACCGCCGCAACGATGACGGCGGATAGGGTAAGCTCTGCCCACATGGGCTTTACCTGGAAGCCGTGCGATGCCTTGGCGCGCCGTGCATTCCATAGGGCCCAGAGCGCGCCTGCTGCCCCGAGGGCCGCGAGGATCCAGCTCCAGCTTGTGCCGAGGGTGCCGTTGGTGCCCCCGAACATGAGAAACGTCTGATCAAGCGGGCCAATCGTCTGACCGCTGGTCATGTACCAGGCGACGTTCCGCCAGACGAGAAAGCCCCCCAGCGTCACGATAAACGCCGGGATCGTCAGGTAGCCGATCATCCATCCTTGGAAGGCGCCAATGAGCGTTCCGATCAGAAGCCCCGAA
This sequence comes from uncultured Rhodobacterales bacterium, assembly GCA_963922395.1. Lineage (GTDB taxonomy): Bacteria > Pseudomonadota > Alphaproteobacteria > Rhodobacterales > Rhodobacteraceae > Ovoidimarina. Next base: position 504 of record CAWUIX010000095.1, read on the forward strand.
ATGATCGCGAGAACCCAGATCATCGGATGCCCGAGGCCAAGGCCCAGGACGTTTGGCAAAATTTCAGTCTGCATCATCGCCATCACGGCGGATGTTGTTGCAAGAAGCGCGCCGACGGATAGATCGATATGGCGATTGACGATCACGAAGACCATTCCGCAGGCCATGATCGCGACTGACACGGTTTGAATTGTCAGATTGAAGATGTTCCTGGGTGTCAGGAACCTTCCATCCGTGAAGAAGTTGAACCCGATGCACAGGATGATCAGGGCGCCGATCATACCAAGAAGGCGGGTGTCGAGTTCCAGTTTCTGAAACAGGTTGCCGTCTTCCTTGGCGGGGATCGGCTGAGCAGTTGAGTCCGTCATGTCAGACCTTCACGAGCCAGCGCCAGCGGAAGCAGCCCCGGCACGAATGCCGGAGCTGCATGAGCTTTAGTTGCAGGGGGCCGGGCCGTTGGTCACGCCCTGGCAAAGTGCTTCCTGCGTGATCCAGCCAGCATCAACGACGACACTCAGGTTGTCAGCCGTGATCGGCACTGGTGCGAGGAAGCGCGCTGTCAGCGTTGTGCCAGCGGGCGATGTCCACTCGGCGCTTTCACCCACGGACTCTCCGTTCGCAAGCGCGACGGCAGCTTCGCCAGCGGCTTTGCCGAGTTCGCGGGCGTCTTTCCAGACTGACACGGTCTGTGTGCCGCTTGCGACCCGGTTCAGGGCAGCGTGGTCACCGTCCTGGCCCGATACCGGAATCCCGTCCATACCCTGGGCGGTCAGGGCGGCTACGACGCCGCCGGCGGTCCCGTCGTTCGACGCGACAACCGCATCGACGTTGTTATCGTTTGCGGTCAGGATCTGTTCCATGTTGCGCTGTGCGTTCGCGGGCAGCCAGCCATCGGTGTAGGCTTCGCCGACAATCGTGATGTCGCCTGCTTCCACAGCTGCGCCGATGATCTCTTGCTGGCCGCCGCGCAGGAAGTCCGCGTTCGGGTCAGTCGGCGAGCCCTTGATCATGACGTAGTTGCCTGTCGGCTGTGCCGCAAAGACGGCGCGCGCCTGCATGCGCCCAACTTCGACATTGTCGAACGTCAGATAGAACGCGCGTGAATCCTCGATCAGGCGGTCATAGGCGATGACAGGAATGCCTTCGTCGGCGGCGGCCTGTACGGCCGGGCCAATGGCCTGCGAGTCCTGAGCCAGGATCACGAGGGCATCGACGCCCTGTGCGATCAGACTTTCAATGTCCGAAAGCTGCTTTGACGAAGACGACTGTGCGTCTGTGGAAACATAGGTCGCGCCGGCTGCGTCGAGCGCACCCACGATTGCCGCTTCATCTGTTTTCCAGCGTTCTTCCTGGAAGTTCGACCAGCTGACACCCACTGTGACATCAGCAAACGCGGCAGACCCCATCAGGACTGCTGCGGCTGACAGGCTGAGAATTTTCTTCATGATTTCCTCCCAATTTGGTCGTTACCGGCGATTCGCCGAAGACCTGCGATTTTGGTAGCATATTTTTTTCATCCACCAAAAAAAATATAACAACGACCGCAAATCACCCCTATAATGCCGTTATGACAGAGGATCGGGGCTCAGAACACGTGCGCCGGATCGCGGATGCCACCGGGCTGGATGCGCGCGCGACCGCTCGGCTTCGGGTCCTGAACTGTATCCGGGACGCCGGGGAGGCGTCACGCACCGATATCGCGGCGGCGTTGCGGCTGAGCCCGGCTACGGTGACTTTCGTGACCTCTGGCTTGATGTCCGGTGCGCTGATCGAAGAAGTGGCGAACCAGGAGACGGGCGAGACGGCGCGGCGCGGACGGCCGCGCGTCGCCTTGCGCCTCGCTCGGGGCGTGCACCATGTCGCGGGGATAAAGATCGCGAGAGATGCGGTGTCCGTTCTCATCGTTGATTTTGATGGGACTGATGTGGCGAAAGGCGAGTTTCCTTTGGCCAAGTCTCAAATGGAACCCCGCGAGCTTGTGGAGACGGTCAGGTCATGTGTTGCGCGCGTTTGCTCGGAGGTGCCTGGTGGGATTGAGGCCTTGGCCGGAATATCGATCGGATTGGCCGGGCAAGTCGACGCGAACACGCGCTTTGTGCATTGGTCATCGTCGCTGACGCGCCGGAATGTGGATCTTGGGTCGCTCCTCGACGCTGAGCTTCCCTGTGCTTCGTTCGTGGAGAACGATGCCAACCTCGTCGCCAAAGCGGAGCACCTTTTCGGAGAAGCGCGCGGTTTGACCAATTTCCTGGTGGTAACCGTCGAGTACGGTGTGGGGCTTGGCATCGTATTGGACGGAAAACTACACCGGGGCGAACGCGGATGCGGGGCAGAGTTTGGGCACACGAAGGTCGTTCTGGATGGCGCTCAGTGCCAATGCGGTCAGGCAGGGTGCCTTGAGGCATATGTCGGAAGCTATGCCTTGCTTCGCGATGCCAAAGGCATCCTGAAGGATCCCAAGGACGCCACGGTTATGGCATTGGTCGCGGCGGCGGAGCGCGGGAACGCAGAGGCGAAATGCGTCCTGGACCGTGCGGGGCAGATTTTCGGGATGGGGCTTGCGAACCTGATAAATCTGTTCGACCCGGAAAGGATTATCCTGTCTGGCGACAGGCAACGGATCGCTCATCTGCACTCGGACGCTGTTATGTCCCAGGTGCGGCGAAGCGTGATCAGCGTGGATGCCCCGCTGCCCGAAATACGCGTCCACCATTGGGGAGACGAAATGTGGGCGCGGGGCGCGGCGGCTCTTGGGATTGAGAGGGTTTCAGCCCTCAAGGTCAGAGACCTTGGACGAGATGCTGCGTAGTCTCGCGGTTCTTGCCATGGCAGCGACCCCGGTGGCGGCGCAGGTTTCCTTCGAGCCTGTGGAGATGCCCGTTCACGTCTATGACGGTGGGTGGGAACACTTTGTAGGCGGTGGCGTGGCTGTCTTCGATTGCGACGGAGACGACCGGCCGGAACTATATGCGGCTGGCGGCACCAATAGTGCACGCCTCTTTCGGAACGTGAGCGGTGAGAAGGTTGGCTTCAGGGAAGGGACGCCGGAGGCTCTGGCGCTTACCGGTGTCACTGGCGCATATCCGATCGACATAGACAGCGATGGGACGCTTGATCTGGCGGTGTTGCGCGTCGGGCCTGACCTCATCCTTCAAGGGTTAGGGGGGTGTGACTTTGCACCATTCGAGGGGCTGGACTTTGAAAGCTCCGACAACTGGACAACGGCCTTTTCAGCCACCTGGGAGACGGGCAACGCGCTTCCGACGCTGGCGTTTGGCACCTATGTCGATCGGAGTGATCCGAATGGTCCGTTCGAGGCCTGCGACGCTACTTTGCTCTATCGCCCTGACGGTGAGGGCTATGGGGAACCCCTGCGGCTTGATCCAGGCTACTGCACCCTGTCGATCCTGTTTTCGGACTGGAACCGGAGTGGGGCAGCGGATCTGCGCATCTCGAACGACCGACATTACTATGTCCGAGGCGGCAGCGAGCAATTGTGGTCGCTGGAGCATGAGCCGAGGCTCTATGGTTCTGAAGATGGATGGGAAGAGTTTTCTATTTGGGGCATGGGGATCGCGTCCCGTGATCTGACGGGCGATGGGATGCCGGAAGTCTATCTAACGTCCATGGGTGATCAGAAGCTGCAGATCTTCGATGGCTCGGTCGATCGCCCACAGTGGCGGGACGCAACCTACGACTTTGGGACCACGGCGCACCGTCCGCATTCTGGATCAGACGGTAGGCCGTCCACCGGATGGCACGCGGAATTCGGTGACGTGAACAACGACGGGCGCGACGACATCTTCGTGACCAAAGGCAATGTGGAACAAATGCCGAGCGCTGCGATGGAGGACCCCAACACCTTGTTGATGCAGCAAGGCGATGGGAAGTTCATGGAAGGGTCGGTGGAGGCGGGACTGGCCTCGACGGCGCGGTCACGTGGCGGATCGGTTGTCGATCTGAATCTGGATGGCCGCCTGGACGTCGTCGTTGTGAACAGGCGCGCACCGCTGGAGGTTTTTCAGAATGTTTCACAGTCGACCGGCAACTGGTTGGCCGTTGAGGTGGGGCAGGTGGGTCCGAACACCATGGCGGCGGGCGCATTCATCGAACTTCAATTGCCGGATCGCGTGATCGTGCGGGAACTCACGATCGGCGGGGGGCATGCCAGTGGACAGGCGGGGCCACAGCATTTCGGGTTGGGGAACGCTTCGAGCGTTGCGGTGCGCGTTGTCTGGCCCGATGGCGAGGTGACGCCCTGGCAAGATGTACCTGTTAACGAGGTCATCAGCATTCGCCGCTGAGGACTGGGTTACTGATCGACTGGTAGGCCGCTTGGTACGGTCGCAGGAACACCAAGCCGTTCTGCGGGGTCTTCCAAGGCCTTCAGGAACGCCAAGATTGCGTCAATCTCTGTATCGCTCAGCACAGTCGGCTGAAGGACATTTGCATCCATGATTGTCTGCATCTCTGTCGGGTCCCCAAGGACTTGCAGATCGTCTGATCCTGCAAGTTCGGGCAAAAGGGCGGTGCCGGGATCATAGGTTTGAAGCGTGCCAATCGGATCAAGATGGTGCTGCACCATGCCCCGCAGGGTCGCATAGGCGCCACTATGCCCATAGGGCGCCGTCATCGTCACGTTGCGCAAGCTGGGGGTTCTGAATGCGTAGGCATCCGCGGCCTCTCCGGTCACGCGCAGTCGCCCGGTGTCACGGGCGTGGGATTCGAAACGCGCGGATTTGCCGGGCCCGATTTGCGGTACGGCGATGGCGTGGAACGCATGATCGGTTTGCAACCAGCCGGAATGGCAGGTCCCACAGCCTGCACTCCCGTAGAAGAGGTCCATTCCTTGCTGCGCCGCGCCGGAAAGTGGGGCCCCTCCGGTCATGGCAGCATCGAAGGGAGAGGCATCGGCCCGCCATTCGAAAGCGATGAAATCCGCGATCACGTTCGCGATGTCGGTGAAGCGGATGGGTTCGCCTTGCGTGATCGTTTCGAAGGCAGTTGCGTAGTCCGGGATCTCGGCCACACGTGCGGCAATGATATCCCAGGCCCCGCCGGGTTGGCTGAGCAAGCCCATTCGGACCGCCTGGCTGACATCATTTTCCGAGTAGTGTCCGGCCATCTCGTCGGGCGACAACACGGGGAACATAGCTTGTGCGGCCAGCGCAGACTGGAACCCTTCCGTCATCTCGGCACCGAGCGGGGTGCGAATTCCGTGGGGCTGGTCGAGATCGACCTCAAGGCGGCCATCATGAAAGAACACCGAAAACTCTGTGGCCCCCAGATTCCAAAGCCCCGGTGCGTTTCTGGGCAGACGCTGTTCGGGAAGATTGCTGGGGTCGATCACCCGGTCGGGGCCAAGCCCTGTGCCGCCTTCGCCCAGAGAAAGAGAAACACCGTCGGACGTCCCCAGCCGCGGATGGTGGCAGGTGGCGCAGGAGATGTTCTTGTTGCCTGAGAGGATCGGATCGTAGAACAGGAGCTGCCCAACACGCACGCGATCCATATCGAGCTCGGGAAATTCAGGCCGGGGACCGAGATCAAGGGCCAGGGCCGAGTGCGCCAAGAGTGCAATGACCGCCGCTCCTGCCAGTCGGCGTGCGGCGCCCGTCCAACGTGCGGTCAGTGGTCGCCCCGATGTCGCGCCGTTAGCGTCGGAAGCTTCGGTATCGCCGCATTCAGCCAATTCAATCCTCCCAAAGAATGGCTCGATGGTTCTGAGACAAGATTGAATTCGCCCGGGGCCTGTCGCGCAAGGGGCCCGGCGAAAATTTGTTATTCAATGGCGGGTTGGTCCCTAGAGAAGTCCTTTGCACAATGGCAGGAAATCGTACTTCAACTGTCAGATGTCAGCTTTGAGCCCGAAGCAGACGCACGCCCAGCCAACGTCTGGCGACTGCGTGTTGGCTCCGGTTAGTAAGAAAGATCCACTAAGCAGCAGTACAACAGTGAAGCGGAACACTCATGACTGCTTCAATTAGAGCTCGTTAGGCTTGTCTTGCAAAAGGCTGATGCGGCGCACTGGCTGATCGCTCATCAGCCTCACTCAATATTATACCACTTCGTTATATTGTTGACCCCTGTCTCGATGAAACTTTGAACTTTTGCATGTTATTTCTCCCTTATCGGTCGTTTCCAGTGCCGTTCCGGAAACTGGAGAACGACCTGAAAACAATCTTGGAGGATCTTCTTGTCTGACCCAAACGCCGCTGCAGACCGGGCAGCCCAGGAGCGGGCTCGGGCCTTACAAGCTCGTGAACTAACAGCGGAAGACGCTACGCTGGAATTGCTCTTCACCGAAGCGCGCACCCACTATGGCTGGCAAGGCCGCGATGTATCCGACGAAACGCTGCGTGCGCTCTTCGATATCGCGAAGATGGGTCCGACCTCGATGAACCAGCAGCCAATGAGAGTGGTTTTTGTCAAGTCGGACGACGCCAAGGACCGGCTCGAACCGGCATTGCTGCCGGGCAACCGTCCAAAGATGCGCTCTGCACCCGTTACGGCGATCATCGCCTATGATCTGAACTTCTGGGAGGAATTGCCACGGCTCTTTCCACCCAACCCCTCGGCGCAAGACACCTTCCGAAACAACGCGACGGCGGCGCAAGTGAACGCGTTCCGGAATGGGAC
>CAWUIX010000096.1:0-7095 GCA_963922395.1 uncultured Rhodobacterales bacterium
CTTTCTTTATCTTTTTCTGTTTCTCTTTGTCTTTCTCTCGGTCTCGGTCTCGGTCTCGGTCTCGGTAGACTGTTCCGGTTCCGTCACCTCCTCTGCAACAGTCTCGTCACCTTTTTCCGACCCATCACCTTCTTCGGCTTCCTTCTGATCGTCTTCAGCTAACGCTTCGACTTCCGTTTCATCAGCGGGCGTATCGTCGTCAGCCTTCGCCTCTACTGCGTCATCTTGCTTCGACTCAGGTGGGGTCTCCGACAAGACTTCTGCGTCTTCGATATCGTCTTTTTTGGAAACGTCATCGGACGCCTTCGCGTCCTTTGCTTCAACCGCGTCACTCTCGGTTTCGGTGTTCTTGGACTTTCGGGCCAAGGCAGCTGTCCCTTTTACATGTCATTACGCGGCAGACCGGATTGCCTCGCGGCTCCTAGACTGCCCGCTGGGGGTCAAGAATGCGAGTCGGAATCTAAGGCTTTGCGGGTCAGATCAAGCATCTCTGATCGGTTCGGCGATTTGCTGACCATAATCCCGGCGGCCGGACGGTTCCACGCCTCGGCTGTCTTGTCACTGATCGCCAGGATCAAGGGGTTGCAACCTAAAGGAAGAGTGCGCGCCAACCGGTCCGCGCTTCTGGGCGAAAACAGTGGAGCTATGAGTCGATGAGCCGTTGTGATAGTCGCCAAAGCTTCTTCTGAAACTGTCGCGTCTCGCTGCTCGTAGACGATGATTGAAGACACTGTCAGGCCAGCAGCTTGGATTTCGGATGCAAGATCGGTGCTGATGTAATGGCCACGAGCATAGACCAGGGGAGAGTCTGGTCTGTCCCGTAGGATACGGTCGATGAGATCCTTGGCCGTGCCAGAGACGGAGATGGGTTTGAACCCTGCTGAACGCGCAGCCTCGGCGGTGGAGTCGCCGACACAGTACGCCAGGCTGCCCTTGGGTGCGCTTACCCTTGGTGGGGCGTGCTGGGAGGTGAAGATGGCGACATCTCCCTCATTCAATCGCGCCGGTGCACCGGAACTGACAATTTCCTGGAGCGGTGCAATTATCGGCTTGATACTCATGTCGGTGCCAAGGTCCAGGTCCCGCAAGAAAGCCTCGGACGTCACCTTTGGACGCGTGAGCAGAAGGACGGTGGGGGCCTTTGGCATTGGCTTCCGGATTGTGTTTGCGTGTGTGCGAGTGGTAATGCGCGTTGCCGACAAATTGCAACAGACCCGCAGATGTCCAGACCAACCCGCATTCTTGCGATTGAAAGCACGTGTGATGACACGGCGGCCGCTGTGATTGAGGCCGGTCCTTTGGGCGAGCGCATCCTTTCATCGGTCGTAGTCGTGCAGGATCAGTTGCACGCGTCATTTGGTGGCGTCGTTCCTGAGATTGCCGCGCGGGCGCACTCAGAACGGTTGGAAGATGTCACTTTGCAGGCCTTGGGTGATGCCGACGCGTCCCTCGATGACGTATCCGCGATTGCCGTGTCTGCGGGACCCGGGCTGATCGGGGGTGTACTATCGGGCGTGATGTTCGCGAAGGGATTAGCCGCGGGGCGGAGCCTGCCGATACTAGCCGTCAATCACCTGGCGGGGCATGCGCTGACGCCGCGGCTCACGGATGACGTGGCCTATCCTTTCCTGATTTTGCTGATCAGTGGCGGTCACTGTCAGTTTCTTGTCGTCGAAGGCGCGCAGTCGTTTCGCCGGTTGGGCGGCACGATCGACGATGCACCGGGGGAAGCGTTCGACAAGACGGCCCGTATCCTTGGTTTGGGTCAGCCCGGGGGACCTGCGGTGGAGCGCGCGGCGGAATCTGGCGACCTTAGCGCCTATACGTTTCCCCGACCGCTTCTGGATCGCGACGGATGCGACATGTCGTTTTCCGGGTTGAAGACGGCTGTCTTGCGGGCGCGGGACGCAGCTTTGAGCGACGGAACTCTACCTGAGCAAGTGGTTGCGGATATGTCCGCCTCGTTTCAGGTCGCTGTGGCTGACATTCTCGCAGAGAAATCACGTCGAGCGATCTCTGAATATCTTGAAGATCTGCCTGACGCCCCAGTCTTCGCTGTCGCTGGTGGGGTGGCTGCCAATCGAACAGTTCGGGCTGCGTTAGAGACTGTTTCAGAGGATTTGGGTGTTCAGTTTGTGGCGCCGCCACTCGCACTTTGCACCGACAATGCGGCGATGATCGGGTGGGCCGGGCTGGAACTCTTTGAACTTGGCGTCTCTGACGATCTTAGCTTCGCTGCTCGACCCAGATGGCCGTTGGATCCGAAGGCAACGGCACTTCTTGGGTCCGGGAAGAAGGGGCCCAAGGCATGAGCGTGGCTGTTGTCGGGGCCGGGGCGTTCGGAACCGCGTTGGCCATCACGTTGGCCCGGGGTGATCAGCCTGTCACCTTATGGGGGCGGGACCCGGGCATCGTTCGAGCCATCATGGAGCGTCGCGAGAACGCCAGGTATCTTCCTGGATTGTCGATCCCACAGGCCGTTAAGCCGGTCTTGGCGTTGGAAGACGTGCAAGCCGAGGTCGTGCTTCTAGCGGTTCCGATGCAATCGACAGCGGCGTTCCTTCGAGAAACCGAGGGTCAGCTTCAGGCGAAGACGCTTATTGCGTGCGCAAAGGGGATCGATGTTGAGACGGGGCTTGGGCCAGCTCGATTGGTTGAGGCACTGCGCCGGGACGCCGAAGTCGCAATGCTGACGGGTCCGAGTTTCGCGGACGAATTGGCAGGGGGCCTGCCAACGGCCCTGACCCTTGCGTCAAGGGATCTGGAGCGCGCCCGCGCGCTTTCTGAAGAGATCACTCGCCCGGGATTTCGTGTCTATTCCAGCGCAGATTTGCCTGCTGCGGAGTTGGGCGGCGCACTAAAGAACGTGATCGCAATTGCAGCGGGGATCTGCATTGGGGCCGGTTTGGGTGAGAATGCAAGGGCGGCCGTGATTTCCCGCGGCTATGCCGAGATGGGACGGATCGTCGATAGTTTCGGTGGCGCACGGGAGACCTTGGGAGGCTTGTCCGGGCTCGGGGACCTTGTCCTGACGGCTATGTCGGAGAAGTCGCGGAACACGCGTGCCGGGATTTTCCTTGGACGGGGCCAAGGATTGCCCCAAGGGATTACCATAGAGGGCGTGGCCACCGCGCAAGCGATGGCAGCGATTTGTCGAGATCGGAGTATCGACGCGCCCCTAATCGACACTGTGTCATCGATCGTCAGAGGTGAGATGACAGTTTCCGACGCCAGGGACGCCCTGCTCGCTCGGCCGCTTAGATCTGAATAGAGAGGAGACCGAACAATGGCCTATTGGCTCTTCAAATCCGAACCCTCGACCTGGAGCTGGGACGATCAGGTGGCGAAAGGCGATGCCGGTGAGGAATGGGATGGCGTCCGAAACTATCAGGCAAGAAACAATATGCGTCTGATGAAAATCGGGGATCGGGGCTTCTTCTATCATTCACAGTCTGAGAAGGCGATTGTGGGCATCGTTGAGGTGATTGCCGAGAGTCATCCTGACAGCACAACCGATGACCCGCGCTGGGACTGTGTGGATATCAAGGCGATTGGGTCAGTCGGTACGCCGGTCACGCTTGAGATGTGTAAGGCCGATCCGAGGCTGGCCGAGATGGTGTTGGTGAATAATACGAGGCTTTCGGTGCAACCCGTTCGGGACGAAGAATGGCGCGTGATCTGCGAAATGGGCGGAGTTAGAGACTGATATTCAGGCGGTCTCTGTGCTGTCAGCGGAACAGTTCTTCTTTACCAAACTGGAGTGTGAGAAGGTAGTAGAGAACCGCGCGGTGCTTTGGTGTTGAAGCATCACCGTAAATTGCGAGGGCGGACGCAATCGCGGCATCCAGTTCTGACGTGTCCTGCAAACTGAGCTTTCGGATGAGGAAGTTTTCTTTGACCGCCGCGAGCTCTGCTTCTGACGCAGGATCAACCCGGCTTGTTTTGAGACCATAGATCAGAGGTCCGCATCCAAGAGTTACGCCTTCGAGAAGAGGCATGTCAGGTTCGATGCCACAGTGGACCCGCAGCGCCTCTGCGTATCGTGCGATTAGTTCAGCCCGCCGTCCCATGGGTATAGCGTCATCGCTCCGATCAAATTCGATCTTTCAGCCAATTTAGACACGCTTTTCCCACACGCCAAGAGAAAGGGGCGCCTGATGCGCCCCTTCAAAACTGGATCATTTGATCCATCAGTAACGATAATGTTCCGGCTTGAACGGACCGTCCGGTGTCACGCCAATATAGGACGCCTGGTCCGCGTCCAATTTGGTGAGTTTCGCCCCGATCCGTGCCAGGTGAAGCGCCGCGACCTTCTCATCGAGATGCTTCGGCAAGATGTAGACCTTGTTCTCGTACTCATCGCCCTTGGTCCAGAGTTCGATCTGGGCGAGCACCTGGTTGGTAAATGATGCCGACATCACAAATGACGGGTGGCCGGTTGCGTTGCCAAGGTTCAAGAGCCGGCCTTCGGAAAGCAGAATGATACGGTTGCCCGAGGGCATTTCGATCATGTCCACTTGCTCTTTGATATTGGTCCACTTGTGGTTTTTCAGGTTGGCAACCTGAATCTCATTGTCGAAGTGACCGATGTTTCCGACGATGGCCATGTCCTTCATCGCGCGCATGTGCTCGATGCGGATGACGTCCTTGTTGCCGGTGGTCGTAATGAAGATATCGGCGTTTTCGACTTCGTCTTCGAGAAGCGTGACTTCGTAGCCATCCATCGCGGCCTGAAGGGCGCAAATAGGGTCTACTTCGGTGACTTTGACCCGCGCGCCCGCTCCACGGAGAGACGCCGCGGACCCTTTGCCGACGTCACCATATCCGCAAACAACTGCGACTTTGCCGGCCATCATCGTGTCAGTCGCACGCCTGATTCCATCGACCAGAGATTCGCGGCAGCCGTATTTGTTGTCGAACTTCGATTTGGTGACGCTGTCGTTTACGTTGATTGCGGGGAAGGGCAGCGCGCCGTCACGTACGAGTTGATAGAGACGATTTACACCGGTGGTGGTTTCTTCGCTGACCCCCTGGATCTGATCACGCACTTTGGTGAACCAGCCCGGACTTTCGGCCAGTCGCTTCAGGATCTGTGCTTTGATGACTTTTTCTTCTTCTGACGTCGGCACAGGGATGATTTCTTCGCCCGCCTCTGCGCGTGCGCCGAGAAGAACATAGAGCGTGGCGTCCCCGCCATCATCGAGGATCATGTTTGGCCCGTCTTCAAACAGGAATGACCGGTCCAGATAATCCCAGTGCTCTTCAAGCGTCTGGCCCTTGATGGCGAAGACTGGTGTTCCGCCTTCGGCAATCGCCGCCGCTGCGTGATCCTGGGTTGAGAAGATATTGCAGGAGGCCCAGCGCACGTCGGCGCCTAGCGCTGTGAGCGTTTCGATCAAAACAGCGGTTTGGATCGTCATGTGGAGCGAGCCGACAATACGCGCACCTTTTAGTGGCTGCGCCTGCCCGTATTCCTCGCGAAGGGCCATAAGGCCCGGCATTTCCGTTTCGGCGATATCCAGCTCTTTTCGGCCGAACGCGGCCAGCGAGATATCCTTAACGATATAGTCCTTCGGCATTGTGACGCCCTGCTCCACGGATGTGATTCAATCCGGGCGGGCTTAACACCCCGAAGGTGAAGGGACAACAAACCTAACCGGGAATTCCCGCGGGCGTTTCGGGAAGGGCCGCGCGCCAGTCGGTGCCAGCCGCCATCACACAAGCCAGGCCGTTGGGCATAGTCATCAGGATAGTCCAGGTGCCGCTTTCGTCGGACTTCCAGACTTCGAAGATGCTGTCGGAGTTGCGAAGACCGCCGCCTGCGAATGTTTCGCCGTAGTTTTTTGTGAGGCGGTCGGTGACAACCGCACGGTCTGCGCAGTTGTTGTTCTGAGCGTGGGAACTGACCGGAGCAAGCATTGCTGCTGTCAGGAGTACTGCCGATAGTGTGCGCATAGGGGTCTCCTTTCCGCGGCCCGACCTTGGGCCACTTTTGCGCCTTGAGCTCTCCCTGTTCTGCGTGTTTCTTGTGGTCGTTCTTCAGATTTACGTGCGATCCGGCAAAATTCCATTAATGCGCGCCGGCACGTGATCACTCGTGAAGGATCGTAGCACTAATACGACGTTACGCATGAAAACGCCCATATATTGGGCATTTTGTGGAGGATACCGTGTCCAGAAAGCCCCGGGCCTGGCAACGCATGCTTTCGGGCCGACGCCTCGATCTGCTTGATCCCACGCCGGTTGACGTCGAGATCGAGGATATCGCCCACGGCCTTGCTTTTGTTGCCCGATGGAACGGTCAGACCCGCGGTGATTTTCCCTACTCGGTGGCTGAGCATTCGCTTCTGGTCGAGGAAATATTTGGCCGCCACAGCCCGGATGTGCCGAAAAAGTGGCGGCTGGCGGCACTTTTGCACGATGCGCCGGAATATGTGATCGGCGACATGATCAGCCCGGTAAAGGCCGCGGTGGGGCCGGATTATGCAGAGCTTGATGCCCGTTTGTCGGGGGCGATCCACCTTCGGTTCGGCCTTCCCGCAACGCTCCCGCAACGCATAAAACGTGCGATCAAGCGGGCAGATCGGCTGTCAGCCTGGCTGGAAGCTGTTCAGATTGCAGGGTTTTCTGAGGTAGAGGCGAACAAGTTTTTCGGCAAGCCTGATCACGCGCTGATCGATGGCCTGCAGATCGTTCCACGACCCCCGATAGAGGTGCGAGAGGCATATCTTGTGCGTCACAAAGCACTCTTACACGAAATCGGCTAGTTTCGCATCGTTGGCTTGATCTAAACACCGGCCAACGGACAGATCCGGCCCCCAACCGAAGATACTGGAGGCGCGCCCCAGAACGCGGCATTCGTCGGTGCCGTCCAACCGGCAAATGCGTTGTCCTGGAAATACAGGGTCGGCCCGTTGCGCCATGTGACGGCCTCCCACCCAGCGCCGCACACAAACTTCCGGCTGGGTGGCGCTCCGGAGAGCCGCGACACTGAAGATACGGCCCCATCAACATGTCTGCCGAAGCTGATCTCAAGGCCGGTTCCCCGAACCGCAATCCCCGTTTCTGAGGACAGCGCCCAGCCGGCGCGTCCGG
>CAWUIX010000097.1:0-7058 GCA_963922395.1 uncultured Rhodobacterales bacterium
CACCGACGGCAACGGCAACTACGCCCTTGTCGCCAAATCCGCCTTCGTCAACGAACCCACACGGTGACTTTATGCTGAGACCTCTGCTCCGCCGCTTCAAGACTGAAGAAGAGGGCGCCCTCTCCGTCGAAACCGTGATCGTCTTCCCGATCCTCGTCTGGGCCCTGGCCGCGACCTTCGTGTTCTGGGACGCCTACAAGGCGCGCAATATCAACCTCAAAGCCACCTACACGGTCGCCGATATGATCTCGCGCGAAGTGGATCCGATCCAGCCGGGATACATCCACGGCATGAACCGTGTGTTTCAGTTCCTGATCGGAAGCGATGATGGCAATGACCTGCGCGTGACCGTCGTGAAACTCGGGCTGGCGACGGACGGCAAGACGCCGGAATACAAGCTGGAATGGTCCTATGGTACGAGCGAAGCCCTGACCCCGATCACGGACTTCACCGCATTAAGATCAAAACTCCCGATGATGTCCGTCGGCGATCAACTGATCATCGTTGAATCGCAAATGCGTTGGGAACCGGTCTTCGGCATAGGCCTCACCGAACGCGACATGAACCAGTACGTATTTGCGAGCCCCCGTTTCGTGCCACAGGTCAAGTTCGAGAAACAGGCCACGACCGTGGCAGCGATCAATACAGCGATGTAAGCAAATCCAAGGTCGCAACGCCTAAACAATCCGCATCCCCCCAGCCGATTGTCCCATTGTGTTCGGCTCCGAAACGCATCTGTTCCAAATCTCGTAAAATATTGATTTTAAACACTTCTCTATCATTCAGCCAAATCCGCGCCCCACTCTCGCCACAATCCTAGATAACTCTGTGAACTGCCTCACACGCCCTCATTGGTGAGGCGCAGTCGCGCTTAGTTCATCGGGATATACACAATGCGCTTTGGATCAGTGAAGACGCGCCCTCGGGCGCAAAAGTTCGTGCACCCAACTGTCCGCCACTTCGGCTCGAACGAAGCTGGATCGATGACAACCCTCTCTCTCTTTCTCTTTGTTCTGATGCTGCTCATCGGCGGCATGGCCGTCGATCTCATGCGGTTTGAAACCAAGCGCGCCACGCTTCAGAACACCATCGACAGCGGCGTTCTGGCGGCGGCCGACCTGGATCAACGGCTCGATGCAGACGCGGTCGTGCGAAGCTACTTTGAAAAGGCCGGGTTTGACCCTGATCTGGTCAATGTCATCGACAATCCCAGCTACGTCGCAGGCACCGAACTCGTGGGCCGCGAAGTTCGCGCAACCATCCCGCTCGAAATGAATACGATCTTCATGCACATGATCGGGATTGACGAGCTGCGGACGACCGGAACCGGCTCCGCCATCGAGACAATCCAGAATGTCGAAATCTCGCTTGTCCTCGATATCTCGGGCTCCATGAGGTTCCCCGCCAGCGGTAACACGACACCGACAGATCCAGACGCGGCCAACCGGATCAACGATCTGCGCAAGGCCGTGAAGGAGTTCATCCACGAGGTGCTTCAGGTCACCTGCGATCCCTCCGGCAACAACTGCGTTCAGTCGCCCAACACCGCCTCCACCACCATCAACATCATTCCCTATGCGGGGCACGTGAACCCGGGCCCCGATCTCTTTGAGATCATGGGCGGAAACCGCTGGCACGCCTGGTCCTCCTGCAAAGAAGTGACCGACGCCGATTTCGACGACGCCGATCTGCCCAATGCAAGCGGTGACCAGCTACCCCACTTCATGAAGTGGTCGATCTCCAATCCCGAATTCTGGATGAAGTGGGGCTGGTGCCCCCAGGACGACGCCTCGATCATGGTGATGGAAAATGATCACAAGACGCTCACCGACTTCGTCGAGAACATCAAACAACATGACGGCACCGCCACCCATGTCGGCATGAAATACGGTGTCGCCCTTCTGAACCCGACCTCGCGCGATGAAATCGGCCAACTCGCGACCCGCGGGATCGTCAAGGACGCCTACAAACAGCGCCCCGCGAATTGGGAGGATGACGTGGTCAAATACATCGTCCTGATGACCGACGGCAAAACCACCTCGCAATTCCGGCCCAAGGTCCCGACCGATGGCGTGAACGACGGTGGCAGCACGCGCAACTGGAGCTACGACACCATCTATGACGGGATCGAAAACGATCTCGGCGGCGACGCGAGCCTTCTCTTGTCCGACACCGGTGCCAGCCTGCCCATCGGCAACGAATTCGGCGACGTGCTGACTCGCTTCGGATCCGTCGACCGTGATCTCGACGAAAACGACGCGGCCACGGTCGAGCAGGGTTATCCCAGCATGACGACCTATCAAGAAGACGGCAAAACCCACAACGAAAGCCGCAACAACGGCCACATCACTGCGATGTGCAACGAGGCGAAGGAACCCGTCTACCTTTTGGACGGCGGCGGCAACCCGGTCATGGGCACCGACGGCCTGCCCGTTGAGGCCAAGAACGACCGGATCACCGTCTTCACGATCGCCTTCCTAGCCCCGTCGAGCGCCCAGACACTCATGAAGAACTGCGCCTCGTCAGAGTCGCATTACTTCAACGTCGAAGACCTCAACATCTCCACCGCATTCCAGGCCATCGCCAAAACCATCAACCAGTTGAGATTGAGCCAATGATCCAGTGCGTGTTCCAGGGTCTCTCTCACCTCGCACGGTTTCGGCGGAGCGAGGAAGGCACCAGTACGATTGAATTCTGCATTCTCTTGCCCGGCTTTCTCGCCATCTTCATCTCGGCCTATGAGAGCGGGCTTCTGATGGTGCGCAACGTGATGCTCGAACGCGGCGTCGACATCGCCGTCCGCGAACTGCGGCTCGGCACGCCCGTGCCACCGACATTCGAAGAATTCAAACAGTCGATCTGCGACGGCGCGGCGATCATCCAGAACTGCGACGAGGTCCTGCAGGTCGAACTCCGTCCGGTCAGCACCACCACCTGGAACGTCCTTGACGGGCCGACACTCTGCATCGACAAGAGCGAAGACATCGATCCCATCGACCAGACCGAATACTCGGTGGGCACGAACAACGAGCTGATGCTCGTCCGTGTCTGCTCGCTCTTCGATCCACTCTTCGCCACCACAGGCTGGGCCATGCGGCTGCCGATGATCCGCGAGGATCAGTATGCACTCGTCGCAACCACCGCCTTTGTAAACGAGCCAAGCCGATGAAGGTGCGCGCGGCCCTGCGCCGCTTCCTCAATCGCCAGGACGGGGGCATCTCCGTAGAAGCGATCATCATTCTGCCGATTCTGCTCTGGGCGTATGGCGCATTGTTCGTATTCTGGGACGCCTACAAATCCCAGAACCTGAACGTGAAAGCGACCTACACCATCGCGGATCTCATCTCGCGCGAGCCCGACCCGTTGACCCCGCAATACATCAACGGCCTCAACCAAGTGTACAGCTTCCTTCTCGATCCCAACAGCTTTGGCTCAGTCAATGACCTACGAGTCAGTGTAGTTACAAACGTGCTGAACCCGGTCACGGGTTTGGAAGAGCTGGAACTCGACTGGTCCTGCGCCACCGGCGACTACAACGCCCATGCGAACGCCAATAAGCTCGCCCCTTTGATGCCGATCATCGCGGTCAACGACCAGCTGATCGTGGTGGAAAGCACTATGGATTGGGTGCCACCGATCAACATCGGCCTCGACCCGGCGACCCGCCAGAACATGGTTTTCACCAGCCCCCGCTTCGTGCCTCAGGTTCTTCTGAACGGCGTCTGCTAGGTCTCTTCGTCGCGTTCCGCAATCAGGGCCGAGATCATTTCGGCCATGAACTTGCCCTCGCCCGCCCCGGTGACGCCACCGACGCCCACGAACCGGCCCATCCGCCACCAGATCCCGGGCACCCAGGCGCGCGCGCCAGGCTTCGTCAGAATGACTAGAAAGCCATTCGACGGCTTGAACGCAAAGGCCCCCCGATCCACCGACTTGATATCCGCGACATGCGCCAGCACGCGCCCCCCGCCCTCGCGGAGCTCAAGACGGGTCAACTCAATCCGCTTCTCGGTCGCACCAATCATCCAGGACGCACCAAGGACCGACAGCACGCCCAAGGCACCAAATACACCCATCCAGATCCACTGCCCCTCGGGCATGCGAAACGCCAACAGAATAAGAACGGCGCCCAGCGTCGCCTGCAGTCCCACACCGATCCAACGTCGGGGGCCCTGCGGGGTCAGCGTCGCCAGAATACGGGTCTCGTCGTCGCTTACGTCCAATGCACCATGTCCCCGCCCGGCAACGCTGCACGCGCCGCCATCGGCTCTGTATAAGCCAATCCTTCGGCATCGCAGAACGCTATGACCCAAGCATCATCCATCGTCAAAAACCCAAGCACAGCGCCCAGAAAGGCCGGATCATCGGCCTGCTCCCGCAACGCATCCACAGAGGCCCCGCTGGCGCCCAGAAACACCGGCAACAGCTCATCGTTGCCCGCAAGCCAGCCCAACGCTTTCAGCGCAATGGTTTCGGCGGCGGTCCGCTCCATGTCTGACGCCTCTTCCTTCGGAAAGGCTTTCTTAACGATTGTATCGAATACCTCAACATATCGAGCGCAATTCTAACAATCGGACGCCGCCATGCCGCATACGATCCTCGTCGCCGACAGCGCCGCCGACCGGCGGATCGCATTACAGGCGACGCTGGCCCGCGGGCACTATGTCTGCCGTACGGCCTCGGATGCAGCTGAGCTGATTGCTACGGCGCGCGCAAACCCAACAGATCTCATCCTGTGCGACACAGCGTGCGATCGACCCTGCGGAGTAGGATCTTTTCTGACCCGCCTCAGATCCGCGACAGAAGCCTCCATCCCCGTAGTCGCACTCACTGCGTCCGACACAACCGACGCCCGCCTCGCCGCCCTCAGGTCCGGCGCCGATGCCGTTCTCCCCAGATCGGCCCCCGGCCCCCTGGTCCTTGCCCGGATCCGGAGCCTTCTGCGCAATGCCGACACGGCCTCCGCCCTCCTCGCCCGCAATTCAACGGTCCAGGCCCTTGGCCTCGCTGACCCGGGCGCTGCGTATGAGATGCCCGCCTCCATCGCGCTTGTGGCGGACGAACATGCCCGCGCAGAGATCTGGGCCGAAACCGTAAACCTGGGCCAGACCGCGACGTGCAAACCCCTGACCCTGGACCAGGCCCTGACCGGCCTTGAGACCAGCGGACCTTGCGACGTCATCGTGATCGAAGCGCCTTTGTCTCACCCCGGGGACGCGATTTCGCTTCTCGCCGACCTCCGCGCCCGCGCGGCTACGCGCCATGCGGAGGTGATCGTCGTCCACGACCGCGCCGACATCGAAACCGCGACCACCGCCCTCGACGTGGGCGCCAGCGATCTTGTCATGGCAGGCTTCCGCCCCGACGAACTTTCCCTGAGAATTCGTGCCCTGGTCCGCCGGAAACGCGAGGCCGATACCTTGCGCGCTTCCCTCGACCAAAGCCTGCGCCTTGCGGTCGAGGATCCCCTCACTGGCCTTTACAACCGCCGCTACGCCATGGCCCACGCCGAACGGCTGTCGAGAAGCGAAAAGGGATACTGCGTGGTCCTCGCGGACATCGACCGCTTCAAATCGATCAACGACAGCCTCGGTCACGCCGCCGGCGACGCGGTTCTTGTCGAAGTCGCACGGCGCCTTCGGGACAATGTGCGGTCCGTGGATCTGGTCGCCCGGATCGGCGGAGAAGAATTTCTAATCTTCCTCCCGGGGTCCGACCCCACTGCAGCGGAGAACGCAGCAGTGCGCCTATGCGAGGTGATCCGAAAAACGCCGATCTCTCTCGGCCGGGGTGAAGATCCCATTCACGTCACCGCCAGCTTCGGTGTGGCAGAAGCCGAATCTGGCGAAACTCTGAAAGGCGTCCTGAACCACGCTGACACCGCCCTTTACGGCGCCAAGGCCGCCGGACGGGACACGGTTCTCATGGCCGCGTCGCGCGCGGCCTAGCGCTGACCAACCCGCCTCAGGATCCGTTCCAGACGGTCCGCATAGGCCCGCCGTTCCTCCGGTGAAAGCGCTGTCAGGTAGTCCACCAGCAAGTCTTCGCCCGCCTCCTGTCGCGTCCGCGACCGTGACCGCTCGGCCCCCAGAAGCGACCGCACCGCATCGGGTTCAAACGAGTCTGACCGCAATGCTTCAAGAATAGACTGCAAATCAGCACGCACTTGCGCCCGATCACGCCCCTCGGAATCTGTCGCTTCTCTGAGAGAACGGAGCAGCGCGCGCCGATCCTCCCGCTCAATCGCCAGCACAAAGGGCGGCGGCGCAAGATCGCGTGCGCCCCGCAAACGCTCGCCGCGCTCAGGATCGCCGGGCGAGCTCGTGACGGTGCCGACCACGACGCCCACGATCAACAGGTTCACAGCCAGCGACGCCAAAAGCAGGATCCGCATCCAAAGCGGCGACCGCGTTGGCTTCGAGGCTTCTGTTTGCTCTAACTCGGTCATTCGAGCCCCCACGCCAGATCGCTGTAGCCAAATGCAGGCTCCGCCACATCTAGATCGGCAAAGACGCCCGGGATCAGATCAACGGGCATCATTTCAAGCGGATCGACCGCACCGACCCAGACCCCCATCACCGCTGCGGTGGACAGCCCCGCAAGCCCTGGCCAACCGCCAAAGGCCTCTATCAACCCAAGGAACCGACGCCGCGGCGCAAGCGCCGTTGCAACCCAGCCCCCTTGGACCGCCTGCGCATCCGCCTCAATCCGGGCCAATAGGGCCTCCGGTGCCGCGCGGTCGGCGGACCGCGCCGCATCGAACAAGAGGTCAAGATCTCTGTCGTCGTCACTCATCGTCATATCCCAGCGCAGTGCGCTGACCTTCCAAAGCCGCCTTCAAGGCGCGCTTTCCCCGGGCGGTCAAACTTTCGACCGCCTCCACTCCAATGTCCATCGCCTCGGCAATCTCCGGGTTCGACAACCCCTCGATATGCTTCAGAACAACGGCCTGCCGCTGCCGGTCCGGCAGGGTCAAAAGCGCGGCATCGAGCGCCGCAATCCGATCCTTGGCGATAAGCGCGGCGACCGATGACACACCCGGATCCGCCGGATCGCCC
>CAWUIX010000098.1:0-7042 GCA_963922395.1 uncultured Rhodobacterales bacterium
CCCGCATCTTGTTGGCGAGGCCAATGCCGCGGCCTTCCTGGTTGAGGTAGAGCAGGATGCCGGCGCCTTCCGATCCCATCTGGGCAAGAGCGCCTTGCAACTGGGGGCCGCAGTCGCATTTCAGCGAGCCGAGCACGTCGCCTGTAAAACATGCCGAGTGGAGCCGGACGAGGACGGGGTGTTCGCGATCCGGGCGTCCGATTTCAATCCCGTAATGCTCTTCGCCGCCATCCTCTGGCCGGAAGACGTGCACCCGCCCTGCGGCTGAGGCAGCTGTGGGCACCCGACCGGCGACGACATCATGCAAGGGAGAGAGGTTTTCGAGAACTGTCTCGGTCGCGCGCGCATCGAGGCATGTGAGGCCTTCCGCCTCGGCCAGTGCGGTGGGCGACGTGATCGGGGCGACGATGGCCGCTGGCAGGAGGCGGGCCGACTTCGTGAGGCGGATCGCCGTCCGGTGCAACCGGGCATCGCCGTCCCGTGCGGAGGCGAACGGGCCCTTGAAGGGATGTTGCAGGTCCTGGGCCGGATCGGCCATGGCAGAGATCCAACGGACATCTGCGTCCTGCGGAATGATCAGGCGAGCCAGGTCCCCGTCATAGGCCCGGGCCTTCAAGGTCTTCGCGCGCCAGGATGTGATAACAAGCACTGCATCTCGAAGCTCCGCCAGCGCATCGAAACGCGGATCCCCAGCCGTCTCCGCCGCAAGGATCAGCGCACCGCTTTCCCCATCCGACAACACAACGGGCACGCCCATGCGCAAATCCGCGCGGGCGCGGGCCAGCCGTTCGGCGTTGGTGGGGCCGAGGTTCATGCCTCTCCTTTCGTGCGGCGCTTTGACGATGTAGCGAGTTTCCCAAGAGATTGAAACATTTCCACACGCAGTCACACGAGCGCGTGAAATTCTTGTCGCATACCTTGGCAGAAGCCGGATCTGGCTGCATGTGTCGGGCAACAGCACGGAGGCAGTGATGGCCAACTTGAAGAAAATTCTGCTTGTCGACGACGACGATGACCTGCGCGAGGCGCTGGGCGAGCAGCTTGTGATGACTGAAGACTTCGACGTGTTCGAAGCCGGAAACGGCAACGAGGCGATGGAGAAGGCCAAGGCCGCGATCTATGACCTTGTGATCCTCGATGTGGGCCTTCCGGACACGGACGGGCGTGAGCTCTGCCGCCTGATGCGCAAACAAGGTGTGAAATGCCCGATCGTAATGCTGACGGGGCATGACAGCGACGCAGATACCATTCTGGGCCTCGACGCCGGTGCGAATGACTATGTCACGAAGCCCTTTAAGTTTCCGGTCCTTTTGGCCCGTGTCCGCGCCCAGTTGCGCCAGCACGAACAGTCCGAAGACGCCGTTTTCCAGCTTGGGCCCTACACGTTCAAGCCTGCCCAGAAGATGCTTGTGACCGAGGACGAGAAGAAGATCCGCCTCACGGAAAAGGAAACAAACATCCTGAAATTCCTCTATCGTGCCACAGAAGGCGTCGTTGCACGCGACATCCTGTTGCACGAAGTCTGGGGCTATAATGCCGGTGTGACCACACATACACTGGAAACCCACATTTATCGGCTCCGCCAAAAAATTGAACCAGATCCGTCAAACGCTCGACTTCTTGTTACGGAATCTGGAGGCTACCGGCTCGTTTCTTGATCCGAATCAAAGTTCCCCGGGCCACTTCGGGGTCATGAAGTGGTGATACCTCCCTGTTGGACTGGCCGGGCCTCGTGCCCGGCCTTTTTTTTCGTCTTGCCGCGATCGGTCTGCTAAGACTCGCGAAACGGGGGATTTTTTAATGACCGAGACATTTGGACCGGAGGACATTCTTGACCTTTGGTTTCCCGATAACGGGTTCACAGAGACCCGCGAAGCCTATGGCAAGTGGATCTTCGAGCGGATGCAAGGTGGGATGGATGATGTCATCTGCACCAAGTTTGGGGAGCTGACAGAGCAGGCAGCGCGCGGGGAGCTTGACCACTGGGCCGAAACGGCCAGGGGGCGGTTGGCGTTGATCCTCGTGCTGGACCAGTTTCCCAGGTCGCTGTGGCGGGACACACCGGCGGCCTTCGCGCAGGACATCAAGGCCTGCAAGCTTGCGACGGAGGGTTTGGATAGCGACCATTGGCAAACCTACGCGCCCTGGGAGAAGGCCTTCTTCCTGGTGGCGATCAGCCACTGTGAGGGCCCCGATCATCTCGAACGCTTTGACGTGCTCGAGGGAGTGACCGATGAAATTGTCGCTGCGTTGCCGCCGCAGCTGGAGGAGGTCGGGCCGCTCCTGAAGGGTCAGACCGCACGGGTTCGAGGGATCATTGAACGGTTCGGGCGCCATCCGCACCGCAACCCGGTTCTCGGGCGGATCTGCACGCCCGAAGAAGAGGCGTATATTGCCGAGGGGGACTTTCCCCATGTTCGGAAGGAACCGCCGGTCTGAGAGGCGTTGAGGCCCGGGGAAACCGCCGCTAGGGTCCGCGCGACCTGATTGCGGAGCCCACCCATGCCATTGACGCTTGCCACCTGGAACATCAATTCGGTTCGTCTGCGCGAAGGGTTGGTCAAAAAGCTTCTGGAGGAGGAGGCGCCGGACGTCCTTTGTCTTCAGGAATGCAAATCTCCCGTCGAGAAGATGCCGCTCGAGACGTTCAGCGCGCTTGGCTACGGCCACGTCGTTGCGCGGGGTCAGAAGGGGTATAACGGCGTCGCGATCCTGTCGAAGCGGCCCATGGAGGATGCGGGTGACAAGGATTTTGCGAGCCTTGGCCATGCGCGCCACGTGGCCGGACGGCTTGAGGATGGGACGCTGATCCACAACTTCTATGTCCCCGCCGGTGGCGATGTGCCGGATCGAGAGAAAAATGAGAAATTCGGACAAAAGCTCGACTACCTGACCGAGATGCGAGACTGGTTTCGTGAGGAGCGCCCTGAACGGTCGATTCTTGTGGGCGATCTCAATATTGCCCCGCGCGAGGACGACGTCTGGTCCCACAAGCAGCTTCTGAAGATCGTCAGCCACACACCGATCGAGGTTGATCATCTTGGTGCGGCGCAGGACGAGGGTGGTTGGATCGACATCACCCGGAAGGATATCCCAGAGGGCCTCTTGTACAGCTGGTGGTCCTACAGGGCGCGGGATTGGGACGCCGCGGATAAAGGCCGACGATTGGACCACATCTGGGCCACAGGAGATTTGGCAGCCTCGGCCCATGGGAGCCGGATCCTGCGCGATGCGCGGGGGTGGGAGCAGCCGTCAGACCATGCGCCGGTCTTTGCGACGTTCGATCTCTAACTTAGCCAACTTTCGTAGGTCGGGTCGGCAGTCTTCATATCCTCGAAAAGCCAGACCATGCGGTCGATAAACCAGATCTTCGCGCCCATGGAGAGCGTCAGTCCAAGCAGTGTGAGGCCGACGTCGTAGACCACGACTCCCCAGATCAACGGGATCAGCCCGGCGCCAGCGATGATGCTGAGACGTATACCCCAGGTCTGGTGATGCGCGGGCACGGGGACTGCATGACGGTTCAGGAAGATGCGTTCGCCGAAGGTGCCCTTGGATGCCCAGTTGTCCGTGTGCTCTGGTTTCGCGAAAACGCGAGGGTTCGCCCAGATCCAGACCACGATGCAGGCAAGGGGCACGACGATCCACCAGCCAAGGCTTTCCCGCAGCCAGACTGTAAGCACCAGAAGAGGCAGGATCGTGAACCGGGTGTAGACGCTCCAGGGGGAGGCATGGTGGGCCCAATCGGCCTCTTTCATGCCCATCAACCGTTCGGATGCTTTGAACAAATCCATGGCCCGGAAGATGGCCGTGCGCGCTTTCTCAAACAAGCCCTTGGCGTCGGGCGTTCGAAGCCGCATATAAGGCCCGAGTTTTGAGGAAAAGGAGTTCTCAGATGCTGGAACTCAACCCGACCCCCGATGCGCCCGCGGGCGATCTGATCAAGGACAGCACTGAGGCCACGTTTATGGCCGATGTTGTCGAGGCGAGCCGCGAGGTTCCGATCATCGTCGACTTCTGGGCGCCTTGGTGTGGTCCATGTAAGACCCTTGGCCCTGCCTTGGAAGCTGCCGTCACAAAGTCGCGCGGCAAGGTCCGCATGGTCAAAGTGAACGTCGACGAGAACCAGGCGATTTCCGCCCAGCTTCGGATTCAGTCGATCCCGACAGTCTATGCCTTCTGGCAGGGACAGCCGGTCGACGGCTTCCAGGGTGCAGTGCCCGGGAGTGAGATCGACGCCTTCATCGACCGTATCAGCGGTTTGGCGGGCGACGGCGGACTTGGAGAGGCGCTGGAAGCGGCGGAAGCCATGCTGGCGGAAGGTGCAGCAGCCGATGCGGCGCAAACTTTTGCTGCCATCCTTGGCGAAGAGCCGGAGAATGCAGCCGCTTTTGGCGGATTGGTGCGGGCGCAACTTGCGGCGGGTCAGGTCGATCAGGCCGAAGCCTTGTTGGGCAATGTGCCCGACGCCATTGCGGACGCGCCGGAGATCGAGGCCGTGCGCGCGCAGATCGATCTCGCGCGGCAGGCCGAGCAGGCAGGCCCGGTGGCAGAGCTGCGATCCGCGGTTGAGGGGAACCCTAACGATCACCAGGCGCGCTTTGAGCTGGCGCAGGCCCTTCATGCCTCGGGTGATGTGGCCGAGGCGGTGGACGAGCTTCTGGAACTGTTCCGCCGGGATCGGGAGTGGAACGACGGCGCCGCAAAGGCGCAGCTCTTCACGATTTTCGAGGCGCTCAAGCCGCAGGATCCCGTTGCCCTGAATGGCCGCAGAAAGCTTTCGTCGATGATATTTGCCTGAGCGGTCCGGTGGGCTAGGTCCCCTTCCATGACACGCGACGGCGATCTGCCCGACATTATACCGGTGTTTCCTTTGCCGGGGGCGCTTTTGTTGCCGCGCGCGCGGTTGCCACTTCATATCTTTGAGCCGCGCTACCTTGCCATGCTCGACGATACGCTGAAGACCAGCCATCGCTTGATTGGCATGATCCAGCCGCGTGATGTTCCTGGGTCCGAGGAAAAGCGGCTGCATTCGATCGGTTGCGCTGGGCGCCTGACCGCGTTTTCGGAAACCGAGGACGGGCGCTATATGATCACGCTGGCCGGAGTGTCCCGGTTCCGCGTTCAGACCGAGGTATCGGGGTTCACACCCTACCGCAGATGCGAGGTTGACTGGGACGGGTTCTCCCGGGATCGCGGGGCGCCTGAGCACGACAAGAGCTTTGACCGTGACGTGTTTATCGGACTGCTGCGGCGGTACTTTGACGACCGAAACCTGTCGACCGACTGGGACTCTCTGAAAGAGGCCGAGGACGAGCTTCTGATCAACTCTCTGTCGATGCTGTGCCCGTTTGAACCCGAGGATAAGCAGGCGCTTCTTGAGGCCCCGTCTTTGTCCACCCGGCGCGAGACCTTGATCACCCTGATCGAGTTTGCCTTGCGCGGTGGGATGGGCGAGGACGTGATGCAGTGAGCGCGCCCGCGCACAACGGGCGCATGCTAGAGGCATTGGTCTGTCCCGAAACTCGCGCGCCGTTGCGTTACGATGCTGAAGCGCAGGAGCTCGTTTCAAAGGCGGCGCATCTCGCCTACCCGATCCGGAACGGGATCCCGATCATGCTGGTCGATGAGGCACGCAAGCTGGACGATTGAAGGCGCCTCAGGTTTTCGCGCTTAGAGGGGCCGCCCCTGTGCCAGCCGAGGCAAATCACCGGTCAGTCCTGCTGCCTCTCGAATGAACCCCCGCCGTAAACCGGGGAGAGCGTTCACCGCTGCGAGGCCGATATCCCGGCCAAGGCGTAGCACTGGATTGTCATTGGAAAACAGTCTGTTAAACCCATCCGTCGCGAGAGCAAGGGTGGCGATATCGAACCGCCGCCAGCGTTGATACCGCTCCAACACGATCGGTGATCCGATGTCTTCGCCCCGGCGTTTCGCGTCCACCAGAACCTCGGCAATCGCGGCGACATCCTTGAGCCCCGCGTTCAGACCCTGACCTGCAATAGGATGGACCGCATGCGCGGCATCGCCGACGAGGGCCACGCGATCCTCGATTAGCCGATCAGTGAGTGAGAGAGACAATGGGTGGGCGAAGCGTGCGCCCGCCAATGAGATCTCGCCCAGGAAATCGCCAAAGCGCGGGCGTAGGGCCGCCAGGTACCCGGCGTCATTCAAAGCGGAGATGCGCTGTGCCTCTCGGTCGCGTTCGGTCCATACGATCGATACCCGATTCTCGGTGAGCGGCAGGATGGCCAGAGGACCGGAGGGGAGGAAATACTGGTGGGCACACCCGTCATGTGGCCGTTCATGGGTTATCGCGCAGACAAGCGAGGTCTGTCCGTAAGACCAGCCAATGCGTTTGATGCCAGCCCGTTTGGCGGTTGGGCTGGCCTTGCCGTCACAGCCAATCAGCAGGGATGACTCTATTGTCCTTCCATCGGTGAGGGTGACACTGACATGCGCATCGTTTGGTCGGTGGTCCGACACACCGATGCTGTCACCGACTTTAATTCGGTCTGATGTCGCCATGGCATTCAAAAGGGCTGCGCGCACATGCCGGTCCTCGACCATGTAGCCCATGGGACCTTCTTCGATCTCGCGGTGATCGAACTCCAGCATCAGGGGAGATGGCCCTTCGCCGATGCGCCCGTCGGTGATCCGGATATCTAGGATCGGTTGGGCGTGGGCGGCAAGTTCATCCCAGACCCCGAGGGCTTGCAGAACACGCACCGAGCCCAGCGAGAGCGCATAGCTTCGCCCGTCAAACCCGGGATCGGACCGCATTTTGGTGCTCACCGGATCGACCAGCATCACAGACAGCCCGCCCGAGGCGAGTGCAAGCGCCAGGGCCGTGCCATTCAGCCCGCCGCCCGCGATGACGATATCATGATCCGTTGCCATGCCCCGAGATATGCGCCCCGGGTGGGCATTGTCCATGCGCCGCCCTGCCGCTACCGTCCGCGAGGCTTTGAAGGGAGTTCACATGGACGCGTGGCGGCAATTGTCGGCGACAGATCTGGGTCGAGAGATCGAGGCTGGGAGG
>CAWUIX010000099.1:0-7041 GCA_963922395.1 uncultured Rhodobacterales bacterium
GCCGGGCGTTCGGAACTACTGGTGTGCCTGTGGAACACAGATCGGGATTGGCTGGGGCCCTGGCCTGACGCGTGAACTGGCGCGCTGGATGGTCCACGGGGCGGCCGACATTTCCATGCGGGAGTTCGATCCGCGCCGGTTCGGGCCCTACGCGGACGCAGAGTGGCAGGTGACAAAGGCCAAGGAAGATTACTGCCTGCGGCACGAGATCCCCTTCCCGCATTTCAACCGGCTGGCCGGACGCCCGGTGAAGACCTCCGGGATCTATGAGATTCTCCGGGACAAAGGCGCTGTGCATGAGGAAGTTTACGGCTGGGAGCGGCCGCGCTGGTTTGCGCAGGACGGTGTTCCGGCCGAGGATGTGTACGGCTTCCGCCGCTCGGTCGTGGACGACATCATTGCAGCCGAGGTGGCGGCGGTTCGGTCCGCCGCCGGGATTATGGACATCTCGTCCTTTGCGAAGATTGAGGTCGCAGGCGAAGATGCCCGGGACTTTCTGGAAGGAATGGTCGCGAACCGCCTGCCGAAGAAAGACGGGCGGATCATCCTGACCCACTTCCTAAACGAACGCGGGCGGATCGAAGCAGAGGTCACGATCGTCCGGCGGGCTGAGGACCGGTACTACATCACCTGTGCGGCTTTCTTTGAGCAACGGGTCATGGACTGGCTGACCCGCCATCTCGGACCGGAGTTGAAGGTCGACGTCAACAATCTGTCGCAGGTCTATGGCGCGCTTGCCCTTCAGGGTCCGCTTGCGCGTGACATCCTGAGCCCGGCCACGGATGCTGCACTGGGGAACGCAGCGTTCCCGTGGTTGAGCGCACAGGAGATCGAGGTTGCGGGATGCCCGGTGCTTGCCATGCGTATGTCCTATGGAGGGGAGCTTGGCTGGGAGTTCCATATGTCCATGGAGCACGTGAAGCCCGTTTATGAAGCAATCTGGGCAGCCGGGGCGCCTTTGGGCCTTGCCGATTACGGAAGTTTCGCAATGAATGCGATGCGGATGGAGAAGGCATTCAAGGGGGCCGGGGAATTGACCAACGAAGTGACGCTGCCGGAAGCGGATGTCATGCGCTTTGTGAAACTCGACAAGGCGTTTATTGGCAAGAACGCGACAGAGGCGAGCCTTGCGGGGGAACACCCCTGGCTTTGTGCCTATCTCGAGATCGAGCCGGATGGTGAGATTGACGGGCACGGAGGGGAAGCGGTGCTTCTGGATGGGCGCGTGGTGGGCGCGACGTCTTCGGTCGCCTTTGGGCCGACGGTCGGGAAGATCCTCGCCTTCGCTTACGTGAAGCCGGAGGCAGCCGCGCCGGGCACGGAGCTTCAGGTGCTCGTGCATGGCGTTCCCCGGGCGGCAAAGGTTATGGCCGAGCCGGCTTATGATCCCACAAGCCTTCTTCCGCGGACGGATGTGGCAGAACCGGTGGCCGCAGAATGAAAGCGGTGGTTCTGACAGGGCATGGTGGCCTCGATAAGCTGGAGTACCACGAGGATTGGCCAGAGCCAGAGGCCGGGCCGGGCGAGGTAAAGATCCGGGTCGGGGCGTGCGGGCTGAACAACACGGACGTGAATACGCGCTCGGGCTGGTACGCGAAATCGGTGACGGAAGCGACCACGGGCGATGCCTATTCCTCTGTCAGTGATGACGATGACGGGACCTGGGGCGGATCGGGGATTCAGTTTCCGCGGATTCAGGGCGCCGATGCTGTTGGAGAGGTCGTGGCGCTTGGTGACGGCGCGCCAGCGGACCTCATGGGGAAGCGGGTGATTGTGGATTGCTGGATCCGGGATTGGTCGGATCCGCTGAACCGCAACAAGACCGGATACTTTGGGTCCGAGCGGAATGGCGGGTTCGCCGAGTATGCGATCGTGCCGGTCGAAAATGCGCGGCCCATCATTAGCCCGATGTCAGACGCGGAACTGGCGACGTTTTCCTGCAGCTATTCGACGGCTGAAGGCATGCTGAGCCGGGCCGAGGTTGGTCCCGGAGATTCCGTTCTGATCACCGGGGCGTCCGGAGGGGTCGGATCGGCGCTTATTCAACTCGCCAAGCGGCGGGGGGCGAAGGTCGTTGCGCTGGCGTCCAAGTCAAAGCATGCCGCGTTGGAGGCTTTGGAGCCCGACGCCCTTCTGGATCGGGATCCCGGCCCATTGGATGCCGCGCTGAGCGCCAGCATTGGAAGTCCGACCGTATCCGTCGTGGCGGACATTGCTGGGGGTCCGATGTTCCCTCGCCTCCTCGATGCACTGGAACGCGGGGGACGCTACGTGACCTCGGGCGCCATTGCGGGACCGATCGTGGATCTGGATCTGAGGACCCTCTAACTTCAGGATCTGACGCTTTACGGGTCGACCGTGATCCCGCCGCAGATTTTCACAGATCTGCTGGGATATCTGGAGCGGGGAGAGGTAAAGCCTCAGCTCGCGGCCACCTATCCCTTGTCAGAGTTCCATGCGGCCCAGACCGCCTTCATCGAGAAGGCGCATGTGGGCAATATCGTCGTGGTCCCATGAGCACGGCGCTCGCGCGGCTTTATGCAGAGGCCGGGCGACTGGTGGCGTCGGACGAAGACTTGCGCGCATTCGCGGCTTGGCCTGCGGATGCAAATCGCATAGAGCACCCGGCTCAGGCTGTGCCCGCGACCTCGGTGGTGTCGGGGATGGCGGGCTCTGCGATTCTAGATGCCGTCGCAGATGCCGCGCCGACGGCCCGTTGGAAGCAGACCTATACGGAGGCGGAGGTCGGGCGCGCCTATCTAGATGCGTATGGGTGGTTCGAGCTTTTGGGGCCGGAGGGGCATTTCCACGCGCCCGATCTGCGGGCGTTTGTTGGGTATTGGGGGCCCGGATTGCGCTACCCCGAGCACAGTCATCCCGCATCCGAGATCTATGCCGTTTTGTCGGGGGGCGCCGTCTTTGAGATCGAGGGGCGTGCGCCGTTCAAGGCCAGGCCTGGTGACACGGTCGAGATGCCGCCGGGCGCGCGGCATGCGATGCAGATCGGCGACGCGGGTCTTCTGGTGTTTGCGCTTTGGCGGGGAGATGGCCTGTCACAGAATGCGAAACTGGAGGGCGCGGCGTGAAGATCACCCGGATCCGCGTGTTTCAGACCGATCTGCCTTATGTGGATGGGATCTATCGTTGGGGTGCCGGCAACGGGATCGAGGTTGCCAGGGCCTCCGTCGTTGTCATCGACACGGATGCGGGGCTGACGGGGTGCGGGGAATTCACGCCCTGCGGTGAGAATTACATGGTCGCGCATTCCGAGGGCGTTCCCGCGTTGGCCCGGCTCGTGGCGCCATCGCTTTTGGGAGAGGATCCGCGAGGCGTGGCCCGTGTCGAACAGATCCTCGACCACACGGTGCAGGGGCACGGCTACGCGAAAGCACCGTTCGATGCCGCCTGCTGGGACATTCTGGGGCAATCGCTGGAGGCGCCGCTCTGGGCGCTTTGGGGTGGCAAGCTGACAGAGGCGGCGCCGATGTACCGGGTGGCGCCACAACGGGCGCGGGATGAGACCATTGCGGAGTTGGACCGACACCGGGCGGCAGGATACCGCCAGTTTCAGATAAAGGTCGGGGCTGATTGGGCGCGGGATATCGAGACGATCCGCGAGACGGTTCCCCTTTTGAAGCCCGGCGAGAAGGCGATGGCCGATGCCAATCAGGGATGGCGGGTGGATGATGCGCTGCGGGTGGCGCGGGCGACCGGGGATCTGGATTACATCTTCGAACAGCCCTGCCGGACCTATGAGGAATGCCAGCAGGTTCGGGCGCGCACAGACTTGCCGATAAAGCTGGACGAGTGCGTCACCGGCATGGGCGCCGCTCACAGGATTGTGGCGGATCGCGGGGCTGAGTTGGTGTGCCTCAAGATCTCGAATCTCGGAGGCCTGTCGAAGGCAAAACGCGTGCGGGACTATCTGGTCGAGAACCGGTTTCCTGTGGTGGCCGAAGATACCTGGGGCGGTGAGATTGCGACCGCGGCTTTGGCGCATTTCGCGGCGACGACGCCGCCCGAATACCTGCACAACACGACGGATCTGATGAACTACAACACGCGTTCGACGGGCATCGGAGGTGCCCGAGCAGAGGCCGGGCACTTGATCGCGCCTGATGCGCCAGGGCTTGGGGTACGGCCGGATTTTGCGAGCCTGGGCGAGCCTGTCTGTGAATTCGGAGCGGGCGGATGAGGATCACGCGGATCAGTGTCTATCAGCTCGATTTGCCGCTGGCGGATCCCTATTGGCTATCTGGCGGGCGGCTCAAGTTCGAGAGCCTCGACGCGACCTTCGTGAAGATCGAGACCGATGCCGGGATCACCGGCTGGGGCGAAGGCACACCTTGGGGGCACACCTATGTCCCGGCGCATGGGCCTGGTATCCGGGCCGGGTTGGAAACGATGGCACCCGCGATCCTTGGGCAGGACCCACGGCAGCTTGATGCGGTTGAGCGCGCGATGGACCT
Source organism: uncultured Rhodobacterales bacterium (assembly GCA_963922395.1). Lineage (GTDB taxonomy): Bacteria > Pseudomonadota > Alphaproteobacteria > Rhodobacterales > Rhodobacteraceae > Ovoidimarina. The sequence goes on from CAWUIX010000099.1 coordinate 4,470, forward strand.
GTGCCTGCCTGGACACCTCTATGCCAAGGCGCCCGTCGATCTGGCATGCTGGGACATCGCAGGACAGTCGGCGGGCCTGCCAATTGCCGCCATGCTAGGTGCGCATGATCGGGACGAAGGGACGCGGATCATGTCGTCCACCTCGTCGGGCGAGCCTGAGTATATGCTTGGGATCATGAAGAAATACCGCGCCATGGGGTACTCGGGGCATTCCGTGAAAGTCGGTGGCGATGTCGAGGCCGATATTACGCGCATTCGGTATCTGGAGGCGCATCGCCTGGAGGGTGAGCGCATTCTCTATGACGTGAACCGCGCCTGGACCCGGAGGGAGGCGGCGCTGGTGATGAACGCGGTCGCGGACCTCGGCGTGACGTTCGAACAGCCCTGCGAGACGCTGGATGACATCGCAGCGGTGCGTACTGTGACGACCTCTCCCATCAGCGTGGATGAGACACTTGTCACGCTGCAAGACGCGACACGCATTGCGCGGGAGGGGATCGCGGATGTGTTCGGGATCAAGATCAATCGCGTGGGCGGCCTGACGCGAGCTCGGCGCATGCGGGACATTGCGCTGGCCCACGGGATCCAGATGTATGTGATGGCAACTGGGGGGTCGATGCTGGCGGATACGGAGGCCGCGCATCTGTCGCAGTCCATCCCCCGGCCCTTCCGGCTGGGCGGATGGGCGTGCCAGGACATGCTCACGGTCGATGTGGCGCCGGGTCAAGGCGCGCGGAACCAGGATGGGGTGCTTATGGTGGAAGAGATGCCGGGGCACGGCATTGTGCCGGACGAGGGCATTCTGGGCGATCCGGTTGCGGTGTACGGCCCATGACCGAGACGCATTTGATATCCCGCATTCGCGCCTGGATCGTTCCGCTGACGAGTCATGTGACCTACAACATGGCAGAGGGGAAGACCTGCGATACGGTCGATAGCGTTGTCGTTGCCTTGGACACGGACCGGGGTCTTACGGGGTGGGGCGAGGTCTGTCCGATCCCGCACTATTTGCCCTCCTATGCGGCAGGCGTCATTCCGGCGATCCGTGAGATGGCGCCAATGCTGTTGGGTGCTGACGCAGCCGGACCGGAGGCCCTGATGGGTCGGATGGATCATTGGCTGCCGGGGCATGGCTACGCAAAGTCGCCGATCGACATTGCGCTTTGGGATCTGTTGGGGAAGATGTCCGGGCTTCCCCTCTACACGCTTCTTGGCGGGAAGCGGTCCGACACCCTTCCGCTCTATCATTCCATCACCTGCGTCGCGCCCGATGTGATGGCCGAGATGGCATGCGAGGCCATTGATTCAGGCATGCGTCAAATTCAGGTGAAGCTTGGGGCCGATGCATCGTGGGAGACGGATGTCGCACGCTTGCGGGCCGTCCGGGAGGCCGTGGGGCCTGGGCCGCTTGTCTACGGGGATTGGAACTGTGGGTCGACGACGCTTGATGCGACACGGGTCGGACGGGCCGTCCGGGATCTCGACATCATGCTGGAGCAGCCGTGCAAGACGATCGCGGAATGCGCAGAGGTCCATAACGCAACCGGCCTGCCCATGAAGCTCGACGAGAGCGCGCACGACACCGCCAGCCTTCTGGAGGGCGCCCGTCGCGGCACCATGGATGCGGTCGCAGTGAAGCTGTCGAAGTTCGGGGGCCTGTCGGCGTCGCGGCGGGCGCGGGATCTTTGCCTGCACCTGGGCGCAAAGATGTGCATCGAAGACACCTGGGGTTCGGACATCGTGATGGCGGCGGCCTTGCATCTGGGGGCCTCCACGCCGCCTGATCGTGTTCTGAATGTCTGTGACTTGTCGGGCTATGTCGGTCCCCGGCTGGCCCCGGATGCGCCGACCCGGCAGGATGGACACATCAGGGTTCCCGAGGGGCCCGGTCTTGGAGTGACACCGGAGGAGAGCGTGCTGGGCGCGCCTGTCCTCGAACTGGAGAGCGCGTGATGCTGAAACTGACGACACAGCAGGAGTGGATTGACCGTGCACGGAAGGTGCTGCCCGGCGGTGGGTTCGGGAACTTCGATCCGAACATCGTGATCCGGGACGGCAAGGGATCGCGGGTCTGGGATGAGGATGGCAATGAGTATGTCGATCTTCTGATTGGCTCGGGCCCGATGCTTCTGGGCCATGGCGATCCGGAGGTTATGGAAGCGGTGCTGGAGCAGTTGCCGAAAGGCATGACGTTCTTTGCCTCGAACGCTGCTGGGATCGAGTTGGCCGAGGCCATCTGTGACGCCGTCGCGTGCTCGGAACAGGTGCGGTACGTCTCGTCCGGCGGTGAGGCGGATATGTACGCGATCCGGCTGGCCCGGGCGTTTACCGGGCGCGACAAGATCCTGAAGTTTGAAGGTGGCTATCACGGCATGAGTGCGGAGGCGCAGATGAGCCTTGCCCCCTCAACACACGTCAACTTTCCCCAGGCTGTTCCAGACAGCGCCGGCATTCCCCAAAGTGTTGCCGACCAAATGCTGATCGCGCCCTTCAACGATCTTGAGGCCGTATCTGCGATATTGCAAGAGAACACGGATGTGGCAGCTATTATCGTTGAGCCCTTGCAGCGGAT
>CAWUIX010000100.1:0-7020 GCA_963922395.1 uncultured Rhodobacterales bacterium
TAGAAGACGGTGCGCTGGAGGTCCTTGGTCCGGCGGGAGAGGTTTTCGGCCTCGACCTCTCGCTGGACGAGGACGAGCAGGAGATCCGCGAAGCCGGGCAAATGGCGGCTCATTGCGATGCTTAACCCGAAAGTATCCTGGGCGGAATGGTCGAAGCACAACGTTTGCGGGACGCAGGGCTTGCGCGTGCGGTTGTGGCGGCGATGCTGGAGACCGGCGGGCCGGTCGCGCTGATCACCGGGAACGGTCATGCGCGCACCGACTGGGGTGTGCCGCGTATGCTGGGCCGCGCTTTGCCAGACGCCACGGTGATTTCGGTGGGACAATTCGAGGCGGCGCCCTCTGGTCCCGTTCCCCATGACCTGTGGCTTGTGACGGAACCGGCCGAACGCCCTGATCCCTGCCTCGCGTTCCGACAGTAGCCTAAGCTGACGCGCCCTTGCCGGTCCGGCGACTTGGGCCTACGCTCGCGCCGATGTTGGCAGGCAAGCGCATACTTCTGATCATCGGCGGCGGGATTGCTGCCTTTAAAGCCTTGGACCTGATCCGACGGCTGAGGGAAAAAGGCGCGTCCGTCACACCGGTTCTGACGAAGGCCGCGCAGGAATTCGTGACACCGTTGTCGGTGTCTGCCCTGTCTGCAGAAAAGGTCTATCTCGATCTCTTCGACCTCACGGATGAGGCCGAGATGGGGCATATCGAGTTGAGCCGCGCCGCTGACCTCGTGGTTGTGGCGCCTGCGACGGCGGATCTGATGGCGAAGATGGCGGGCGGGCACGCAGATGACCTGGCCTCGACGCTTTTGATGGCGACGGACAAGCGCGTTCTGATTGCGCCGGCGATGAACGTCCGTATGTGGGAGCATCCGTCCAACGCGCGGAACAGGGAGACACTTGCTGGGGACGGGATTCTGTTCGCCGGTCCGGTGGACGGTTCGATGGCCTGTGGAGAGTATGGTCCGGGCCGGATGTCAGAGCCGCATGAGATTCTGGCGGATATTGAGCGCGCCTTGTCGGACGGACCACTCAAAGGGCGGCACATCGTTGTCACGTCCGGTCCGACGCATGAGCCGATTGACCCTGTCCGCTATATCGCCAACCGGTCATCGGGGGCCCAAGGAAGTGCCATTGCCCGAGCACTGGCCGGGTTAGGCGCAGACGTGACTTTCGTAACCGGGCCGGCGACCGCGCCACCGCCCGAGGGCGTGAATGTAGTGGCCGTTGAAACGGCGGCAGAAATGCTCGAAGCGGTCTCAGCGGCCTTGCCCGCAGATGGGGCGATCTTTGCCGCAGCTGTTGCAGACTGGCGTGTGACGGAGGCGGCAAACAGTAAGATCAAAAAAGGTGCAGAAGGGCCACCCGCACTCTCTTTCGCAGAGAACCCCGATATCCTTGCGCATGTATCGGGGCTTGCCGAGACACGGCCCAAGCTGGTGGTCGGTTTCGCGGCGGAGACGGATGACGTCGTCGCGCACGCGACCGAAAAGCGCCGCCGGAAGGGCTGCGACTGGATCGTGGCGAACGATGTGCGGCCGGAAACCGGGATCATGGGGGTAACTGAGAACGACGTGGTCCTGATCACCGAAGACGGGGTGGAAGACTGGCCCCGCATGTCGAAGGATCAGGTGGCGCAGGCGCTTGCGACCCGCATTGCTGAGGCTCTGACATCGTGACCCAGCAGCCGTTGGTTGAGGTTGTACGGGAGCCTTGGGCCGATCCGGCTGTCGCACTCCCACAGTATGAGACGGCGGGCGCTGCTGGCGCGGATATCCGTGCAAACCTCGCCCCTGAACATCGCGGTGCGGGCATGACCTTGGCGCCGGGCGAACGCACGCTTGTTTCAACCGGCCTGCGCGTCGCGATCCCAGACGGGTTTGAGATGCAGATCCGGCCGCGTTCGGGTCTCGCGCTCAAAAAGGGCCTGTCCCTAGCCAATGCGGTCGGCACCATCGATGCAGATTACCGGGGGCCTTTGGGCGTCATCGTGATCAATCTGGGCACCGAGCCCGTTGTCATCGGGCATGGGGAGCGGATTGCGCAGGCCATTGTCGCGCCTGTGGTCCGAGCTTCGTTTGAATTGGTGGCAGATCTTTCAGATACCACCCGCGGCACCGGCGGATTTGGTTCGACAGGGACATCCTGATGCTACTGTTTCTGTGCCTCGCCGCCGGGCTTTGGGCCCTGGGTCACTTCGTCGGGGCACCCCGGTCCGCACGCTGGCTGATGATTGCCCTGCTCTATGTGGCAATTCTTGCCGTGACCGTGGCCTTTCCCGACGGCCACCCCTTGCAAGCCATGGCGGGCGGGACGACGGCCGAGTGGCTGGTCCTGGGTGGGCTGGTCGCGGCGGTCTGGGCTTATTCCGTCGGCCTCAAGGAGCTTCGGCGCCGCGTGCGCTCGGAAAACAAGCCAAAGGACGAGTCGGGGCGTAGCTCGGAAACCGAGATCGAGCGATATGCACGGCACATCGTTCTGCGCGAACTGGGCGGACAAGGTCAGAAGCGCTTGAAGGACGCCAAGGTTTTGGTCGTCGGCGCAGGTGGTTTGGGCAGCCCGGCGCTCCAATACCTGGCCGCTGCCGGGGTCGGCACGATTGGCGTGATCGACGATGATGTGGTCGACAACTCGAACCTGCAAAGGCAGGTCATCCATACGGACGCTCGGATTGGCATGCCCAAAGTCTTTTCGGCCCAGATGGCGATGGAAGCGCAGAACCCGTTCATCACGGTAAAGCCCTACAACAGGCGCCTGACGGAGGAGATTGCTGAAGAGCTTTTTGCGGAATACGACCTGATCCTCGACGGGACGGACGGTGTGGACATCCGCTACACGATCAACCGCGCCGCTGTTGCCACGGGTCGCCCGCTGATCTCCGGCGCCTTATCGCAATGGGAAGGTCAGATCAGCACATTTGCGCCCAAGGACGGAACACCGTGCTATCAATGTGTGTTTCCCGAACCCAATGCCCCCGGCCTTGCCCCCAGTTGCGCCGAAGGGGGTGTGTTGGGCCCCCTGCCCGGTGTCGTCGGCTCGATGATGGCCGTCGAGGCGATCAAAGAGATCGCCGGAACCGGCGACGGATTGCGAGGGCGGATGATGATCTATGATGCACTTTACGCCGAGGCGCGGGTGATTTCGTTTAAACGCCGTCCTGAGTGTCCTGTCTGCAGCGGGTAAGGTTGCAGCCGCGCCAGAACCCGCCATACTTTCCGTCAGTCCAACACCATACTGGGAGTCTGCCATGAAACGTCTTGCTGCCGCGCTGGCCGCGGGTCTTTTTGCCACTGCCGCTTTTGCGGGCGGGCATCTGCCAAACCTTGAAGGCCGCGAGATCGTGGTTGTCACGGAGAACGCCTATCCGCCCCTGCAGTTCGTCGATCCGAGTTCCGGCGATGCGATCGGTTGGGAATACGACGCGATGGAAGAGATTGCGAAGCGCATCAACGCCACGATCACCTATGAGAACATCAGCTGGGACGCGATGATCGCGGCCGTGGGCGAGGGTCAGTTCGACATGGGCATGACCGGGATCACGATCCGCGAGGATCGGGCGGAGGTCGTCGATTTCTCTGATGCGTATATGCGGTCGGAAATGGTGATGATGGTCCGGGGAGACGAGGATCGGTTCAGCAATGCGTCCGAGTTTGCGGCCAATGACGATCTTCTGATGGCGGCACAGCCGGGCACCACGCCGTTCTATGTTGGCGTCTATGACGTGCTCGATGGGGATGAAGCGAACCCGCGGATCAAACTGTTTGAGACCTTTGGCGCGGGCGTTCAGGCGCTTCGCACGGGCGATGTCGATCTGGTTCTGACCGACGGCACCGCTGGCGAAGGCTATGTCTCTGCCTCTGATGGCGGGCTGAAGATCGTGGGCGAGAAGCTCGGCACCGAAGATTTCGGGTTCATCTTCCCGAAGGGGTCGGACCTTGTGGAGCCCATGAATGCCGCGATTGCGGATATGAAAGAGGACGGCACGATCGACGCGCTGAACACGAAGTGGTTCCTCGACTTCAAGATCGGCGGGTGATCGGTTCAACCTGACACCAATGCGCCCCGGGTAAGGCCCGGGGCGTGTTCGTCTTCCGATGATTCCCTCCCCTCCCCAAGACAAAGACTTCCCCTGGTGGCTGGTCGTTGCAGGCGCGATCCTGGCGTGGATGCTGTGGCAAGTCGTATCTGACGACATCTATCGGCAGGTTCTGACAACGCTGACCCGAGGTGTGTGGATCACACTTTTTGTGACGTTTGTGGGCTTCACCATGGCGTCGATCATTGGGCTCGCCCTTGCGGTCGGGTCGTTGTCGCGGTGGCTGGTCGTCCGACAGGTGGCGCGGTTCTATATCGAGATCGTGCGCGGCGTACCGATTCTGGTGCTCCTGCTCTACGTCGCCTTTGTCTTTGCGCCTGCACTGGTCGCGGCGTGGAACTGGGTCGCAGGTCTCATCGGGATCGAGCCCATCCGTACGCGCGATTTCACGCTTCTATGGCGTGCGATCGTGGCACTGACGATCGGATACTCCGCGTTCATTGCGGAGGTGTTTCGGGCCGGCCTTCAATCCATCGACAAGGGACAGATCGAGGCGGCCAATGCCCTTGGCCTGTCCCGCTGGCAGCGGTTCCGACTGATTGTCTTTCCGCAGGCCTTTCGAACGATCCTGCCGCCGCTCGGCAACGACTTCATCGCCATGGTGAAGGATTCGAGCCTAGTGTCCGTTCTTGGCGTCCTCGACGTCACGCAACTTGGGAAGGTCACCGCGGCGGGCAACTTTCGCTACTTTGAGACCTACAATGTCGTGGCGCTCATCTATCTGATGATGACCGTCACTCTGTCACTTGCCCTCAGGCGGTTGGAGCGGCACTTGCGCGAACGCCCCTAGATCCCGGATCCGGTGATCCCCGGCACGTCGCAATTGGCTGCATCGATTGTCTTTACCGGATCCTCAGGCCCGCATTCAGCACCAGTGATCGGATAGGTATCCGTGTCTGTGCAGGCAGCGGTGACACCGAGTGTGACTATCAAGAGAAGTGTACTTGAGATCTTCATGGGTCTTTCCATTCATTGGTGACCCTAAGTATCGGCGATCCTCAAGAGGATCGCCTTGATCTCGCACAATCGGTACTATTCCAGCCTGCGTCAGACGTGATCCCCGGACGCAATCTGGTTTGCGAAGCTATGGTTTGTGTCGCGGTGATGCGCTTCGTCTTCACGGATCACCACGACGACATCGCGAAGCGTCGCGTCGTCGGGCAGGTTCCAGTATTCTTTGGCGATCTCTGGTGCGGGGACATTTGGCGTTCGGCCCGCGTCGATCTCTGCCAGGTAATGAGTGTAGCTGACCACGGCCTCTTCTTCGAGATACCCAACAACGCGGTGCGCGGTCTTCGGGGCGAAGAGATAGAGGAAGAAATAGAGGTTATAGAAGATCGCCTGGGTCACCATGATGAGGATCCGCTCGAACCGAGTGGGTTCAGCGATATGGATGAACGTCATCAGGTGCATCCGCTCATTATCGGCCTCGTCGATCAGTTCCTTGATCCACCCCTGATCGTCACGGATGTGCCGGATCGCCTTCAAATGCTGGAGAAGACCGCCGACCATCCCGGGGACGGCGGCGACGGTTTCGAGCACCACGGCGCGGTGGCCATAGCGGTTGGCGAAAAAGCTGTCGGCAAAGAAGCGCATGAACTTCACGACGCGCAATGCGATGCGGTCGTGGATATCCTGCGGTTCGAAATGGGTTTGGACGAATTCGGTGTCTGTCTTCGAAAGGTTCGGATCGTACTTCATGTCATCATATCTCTGTTCGCTGCACTGCAGAGATAGGGCAATCGGCAAGTCCGACAGCAGGTCAGAGGTGCGACATAGCGCCGGTTCACCTCAAACGAAAAAACGCCGCCCCTGAGAGGCGGCGTTTCTTTGAAATCTCAGTCCGGATTACCGGTTTTCGACATCCACATAATCGCGAGACGTCGCCCCGACATAGAGCTGGCGCGGACGGCCAATCTTCAGCTGCGGATCGGCGATCATTTCCTTCCACTGCGAAACCCAGCCTACGGTGCGGGCGAGCGCAAAGATCGGCGTGAACATCGAGGTCGGGAAGCCCATCGCATCGAGGATGATGCCAGAGTAGAAGTCGACATTCGGGTAGAGCTTCTTCTCTTTGAAGTAGGGATCTTCAAGGGCAACACGCTCCAGTTCCTTGGCGACCTGGAGTGTTGGGTTGTTCTCGATCCCCAGAAGGTCGAGCACCTCGTCTGCGGACTGCTTCATCACCTTCGCGCGCGGGTCGAAGTTCTTGTAGACCCGGTGCCCGAAGCCCATCAGGCGGAACGGATCACTCTTGTCCTTCGCGCGTTCCACAAATTCAGGAATCCGGTCCGGCGTGCCGATTTCCCGGAGCATCTCCAGACAGGCCTGGTTCGCACCGCCATGGGCAGGACCCCAGAGGCAGGCGACACCAGCCGCGATACAGGCGAACGGGTTCGCCGCAGAGGATGATGCAAGGCGCACCGTTGAGGTTGACGCGTTCTGTTCGTGATCCGCATGGAGCGTGAAAATCCGGTCCATTGCACGGCTGAGGATCGGGTTGACCACATAATCCTCGGCCGGAACAGCAAAGCACATACGCAGGAAGTTCGACGCGTAGTCGAGCTCGTTGCGTGGGTACACGAAGGGCTGGCCAATCGAATATTTGTAAGCCCACGCCGCGATCGTCGGCATTTTGGCGATCAGGCGGATCGATGCCACCTCGCGCTGCCACGGGTCGTGGATGTCAGTTGAGTCCGGGTAGAACGCGGACATTGCGCCGACAACGCCAACCATAATGGCCATCGGGTGCGCATCGCGCCGGAACCCCCGGAAGAAGTTCTGCATCTGCTCATGCAGCATCGTGTGCATGGTGACGCGGTTTTCAAAGTCCTCCAGCTGATCCGCCGTGGGAAGATCGCCGTAAAGAAGGAGGTAGCAGACTTCGAGGAAATGCGACTTCTCGGCCAGCTGGTCGATCGGGTAACCGCG
>CAWUIX010000101.1:0-7019 GCA_963922395.1 uncultured Rhodobacterales bacterium
GCCTCTGGGACTGCGGTGACAGTCGTCTAATGGTCGCGCGCCAACATCATGTCCGAAGTGCCGGCAAGTACGGTCCTTGTGGCGTGTTGCGCGCCCCAATCGTTTTGAATTTTGCCTCGATCAAGCACGAGTACGACGGTTCGACGGTGACCAAGTTCACGGTTCGTCGCCACTATCGTGCCCAAATTACCCCCACGTTGCCCCGTTTCCGCCTTCTTTCGGGGAGATTGTCGCCTCAAGCGGAGAGTTTGGAGCGAGTACATGGCTGTCATTGCGGAAGGACAGAAACAAACATTCGAGGATCGGCTGGGGCGGATCGCACGGGGCGGTCCCAATACCTCTGGCACGGTCTTTATCGGGTCAGCGGACGCCGATGGGACGACCGTTCAGCGCAAAACAAAGAGCAAGAAGGGCGGATCGCTGCTGGGCAACCTGCTGATGCTGCCTTTGGCGATGGCGTTTGGCGCCTTGGCGATGATGCTCGGCCGGGTTGGGCTTTATCAACTTCAGGCGCGACCGGAGATCCTGCCACCGGACTATGCAGAGACGATCTTGAAGATGGGCGATCTGGGGATCGGTCTTCTGGCAATGTTCCTCTTTGCGATGCTTCTCAATATGGGCCGGGGATTGCGCAAGTATGCGCTGGCGCTTGGGTTCATCGGGATCATGCTGGGCGAGGCGCTGGTGATCCAGCAGTCGCCCGATCTTTTCGTGACGCTGTTCTCGGAGCAGTACGTCGCGCAGGCAATGATGAGCGAGGCACCGATCGAACGGTTGCCCGAAACGCTCGAAGCCGCGAAAACTATGCTAGCCGCCTCTACAGACGGCTAGCGCCCGCTACCACACCACCAGTTCACTCCACCACACGACCGGCAGGGTCCCGCTTCGGCGGCGGCCCTGTTCGGCTTTGCACGACACGGAGCATTCCATGCTGAAGATCAAAAACCTGCACGTTTCTCTGGAAGAAGAGGAGAAGGAGATCCTGAAGGGCGTCGACCTGAGTGTCGAAGCCGGGAAGGTCCATGCAATTATGGGGCCGAATGGCTCCGGCAAGTCGACCTTGTCCTATGTTCTGTCAGGCCGCGATGGGTATGAGGTCACCCAGGGCAGCGCCACCCTTGAGGGTGAAGATATTCTTGAGATGGAGCCGGAAGAGCGCGCGGCGGCGGGCCTTTTCCTGGCGTTCCAGTATCCGGTGGAGATCCCGGGTGTCGGTAATATGACCTTCCTGCGGACCGCAATGAATGCACAGCGCAAGGCACGCGGCGAAGAGGAAATCAGCGCCGCGGATTTCCTGAAGCTTATTCGCGAGAAGGCCAAGGCCCTGAAAATCGATGGCGATATGCTGAAGCGGCCTGTGAACGTGGGTTTCTCTGGCGGAGAGAAGAAGCGGAACGAGATTCTCCAAATGGCGCTTTTGGAGCCGAAGATGTGTATCCTTGATGAGACTGATTCAGGCCTCGATGTCGATGCCATGAAGCTGGTGTCTGAGGGTGTGAATGCACTTCGGAACGAAGGCCGGGGTTTTCTGGTGATCACGCATTACCAGCGCCTATTGGATCACATTAAACCGGACTTCGTGCACATCATGGCGGATGGCAGGATCGTGAAGACCGGTGGACCTGAACTGGCACTCGAAGTCGAAGAAAACGGCTACAGCGATATTCTGGCGGAGGTGGCGTGATGGCGCTGCCTCAGACCAAGATTGATACAACCGAAGCTCGCTTGGCGCATGTTGTCTTGCCGGACTGTGCGGGTTGGGCGCGCTCGGTACGGGATGGTGCGCTCGCCCGACTGCGCGCAATGGGATTGCCAGGGCGACGTGATGAGTACTGGCGGTTCACAAACCCGGCGGACCTAAATCAGCCAGAGGCGCAAGCGGCGGCTATATTTGACTCCGGCGATGAGAGCCCGGTCTTCGGTGAAATTGATCGATTGAAAGTCGTATTCGTCGATGGCGTTTATAGCCCAGAGCGATCCGACGATCTGACGATGGCGGGATTGGAGATCGACCGCCTCGCTGAGGCGCAAACGGCGGACATTCATTGGGCGAAGGATGTCTACGGCGTCTTAGAGGCGCGCGGACAGAAACCGGTCGAACGACCCTATGCTGCACTGAACACTGCTGCAGCGACAGACGGGATCTTGATCCGTGCGACCGGCAAAGCGGAGCGTCCGGTAGCCTTCATTTACTTGCACGAAGAGACCACGTCGGATGCCACTTTGCATCATGTTGTCCGCGTAGAGGAAGGGGCGGAGCTCACGATCCTTGAGGTTGGTCCAGCGGCAGCGCGATTTAATAAGTGCATGGAGGTCGACATTGCCGACCGTGGCAGTTTCCACCATGTGAGAGCGCAAGGCCGCGACCATGAGCGACGTGCGATGACCCACATGTTTGCGCGCCTCGGGACAGAGAGCACTTACAAGAGCTTTACCATGACGGCGAACGGTGTGCTCACCCGGAACGAGCAGGTCGTGGAACTGACCGGTGACGACGCCGTAGCCCATGTTGCTGGTGCGGCGCTGGGCGATGGGGCGGCGTTTCACCATGATGACACGGTGTTTGTCACCCATGACTCGGTCAATTGCGAAAGCCGTCAGGTGTTCAAGAAGGTTCTGAGGAACGGAGCGACCGGCGTGTTCCAGGGCAAAATCCTGGTGCAGCCGGGCGCGCAGAAGACCGACGGGTATCAGATCAGTCAGTCGCTCTTGCTGGATGAGGACTCGGTCTTTCTGGCGAAGCCGGAGCTTGAAATATACGCCGATGACGTGGCCTGTTCACACGGATCGACGTCGGGCGCGATTGACGATACGGCGTTGTTCTACTTGCGGGCGCGCGGTGTTCCGTTGGTGGAGGCGCAGGATCTTCTGGTGCTTGCGTTTGTCTCAGAAGCCATCGACGAAATCGACGATGAGACGATTGCCGATGATATGCGACTTCGGCTTGAAGGATGGCTACGCCGCCACAGATAGAGCCGTCGGATGAGCGTGACCTGGGATATCCTGCGTACCTATAGGGCGCCGAGGGAGGTGGTGCGGCGGCGCACCGCTGGCGCGCCGAGTGAGGCGCGTGCGCTTGTTGTGCTGCTCGCAGGGTGCTTCCTGATGTTTGTTGCTCGGTGGCCGAGCTTGAGCCGAGAGGCGTTTGAGTCACCAGAAATCCCGATTGAGGCGCGACTAAGCGGGGCGTTGGTCGGCTGGGTATTTTTGATGCCGCTGATCTTCTACATCCTTGCCGCAGCGTCACATCTTCTGGCGCGCGTCTTCGGTGGGAGGGGGAGTTGGTATGGAGCGAGGATGGCGCTCTTCTGGGCTTTGCTTGCAGCGGCTCCACTGTGGCTTCTAACGGGCCTTGTTCTGGGATTCGTCGGGCCGGGCACTGCTTTCTCGATCGTGGGGCTTCTTGCGGGCGTGGCGTTTTTGGTGTTCTGGATCCTCGGGCTTTATGAAGTTGAGCGGAGACCGGTCACGTGACCCTTACATTCGGTGAATTGATGGCGATGGTGCTGCGTACCTTGCAGAGCCCGCGCGAGGGCGCAGCAGAGGTGCTTTCCATCGGCATACCGCGCGAAAGCCACTGGGTTTTGGTGGCGCTTGTGGTGGTGCTGTCCACTCTCCTCACTGGCGTTTTTTCGGTCATCGGCATGGCCCTTTCAGCAGAACCTGAGACGGCGACACAGCCCGGCGTAATGTTTAGCGTCGCGATCCATCTGGGCAGCATTGTAATGTTGATTGTGCTCGTTCAGGGGATCGGTCGGGCCATGGGCGGGACGGGCCGGGTCGAGGAGACCACCGTCCTGATGTGCTGGCTGCAATTCGTCATGATGGTTGTAGGAGTCGCACAAAGCATTCTGATGATCCTAATACCGACTTCCGCAGTGCTAGTTCTCTTCGCTGGGGTCATTGTTCTGTTTTGGCTGTTGACCCATTTTGTGGCGGCGCTTCATGGGTTTAAGTCCCTCTCTGGTGTCTTCGGAATGATCCTCGCCACGGCCTTCATGATCGCTTTTGCGCTGACCATCGTTCTGCAAATCTCTGGGGTTCAATTCCCCATGCCCGAGGGTGCTCTCTGATGTATGACGTCACCGAAGTCCGCCGTGATTTTCCGATCCTTTCGCGGGAGGTTCATGGAAAGCCGTTGGTCTATCTCGACAACGGAGCGTCGGCACAGAAGCCACAGGTTGTAATCGACGCCGTAACTCAGGCCTATTCCATGGAATACGCGAACGTGCATCGCGGGCTCCATTATCTATCCAACCTGGCGACCGAGAAGTATGAGGCTGTTCGCGGGACCATTGCGCGGTTCCTGAACGCGCCCGATGAGCGCGAGATCGTGATGAACACCGGGACGACCGAGGGTATCAACCTGGTTGCTTATGGTTGGGCCATGCCCCGCATGGAGGCCGGCGACGAAATCATTCTGAGCGTAATGGAGCACCATGCGAATATTGTCCCCTGGCATTTCCTGCGTGAGCGGCAAGGGGTAATCCTAAAATGGGTTGATGTTGACACGAACGGGGATCTTGATCCGCAGCGTGTGATCGATGCGATAAGCCCCAAGACCAAACTGATTGCGATCACACATCTGTCGAACGTGCTGGGCACGAAGGTGGATGTGAAGGCGATTGCCGCTGCGGCGCATGAGCATGGGGTGCCGGTCCTTGTGGATGGGAGCCAGTCGGCCGTGCACATGCCGGTGGATCTCAGTGACCTCGGCGTCGATTTTTATGCGATAACAGGTCACAAACTCTACGGGCCCTCAGGATCGGGGGCGATCTGGATCTCCAGTGATCGGATGGCAGAGATGCGGCCCTTCCTTGGGGGAGGCGATATGATCCGTGAGGTCCACAAGGATGAAGTGACCTGGGCGGATCCGCCGATGAAGTTTGAGGCGGGAACACCTGGAATCGTTCAGCAAATCGGACTGGGTGCGGCGCTGGAATACTTGATGGATCTGGGTATGCAGAATGTGGCCGCGCATGAGGATACGATCCGTGACTATGCACGGACGAAGCTTGATGGGCTGAACTGGCTTCAGGTTCAGGGAAAAAGCGCTGAAAAGGCAGCGATCTTTTCGTTCACCTTAGATGGTGCGGCGCATGCCCACGATATTTCGACGATCCTGGACAAGAAGGGCGTCGCGGTTCGGGCCGGGCATCACTGCGCGGGGCCATTGATGGATCATCTTGGAGTGTCGGCAACCTGTCGTGCGTCCTTCGGCCTTTACAACACGGTCGAGGAAGTTGACGCGCTTGTGGATGCCTTGGAGCTCGCGCACGAGCTGTTCGCCTAATGGGGTAGGGCGGCCCGATCCCGGACCGCCCCGTTTTGCCTAGGCGTCGATCCAGACTTCTTCGAGGTGCATCTCACGGAATTGATGCCGAACGTAATTCTGCACCTTCGGATGGTGGTGCAGATACTCAGTCATCCAGAACGGCTGAATGATCGCGCCGGAGGATTGCAGCATCTCTTCGAGCTTGGCCATGATCTCCCTCCGCGCATCGGCATCAAAGACCCCGACGGCTTCGGCGAGTAGGGTATCGAATTCCGGATTCGAATGGCCGCTTTCGTTCCACGCCTCGCCAGAGCGATAGGCCAGGCCATAGACCTGAACACCCAAGGGACGAGGACCCCAGTTCGTGGTCGAGAATGGGTACTTCTTCCAGTCGTTCCAGAAGGTCGAACCCGGGATAACTGTCCGCTTCACGTTGAAGCCTGCATCGCGCAACTGAGCCCCTATGGCGTCAGTCGTGACCGTGCGCCAGTCACCGTCAATTGAGATCAACTCAATCTCTGTGTCGGCGTGCCCAGCTTCGGTCAGCATCTCGAGCGCCTTGGCCTGATCCGTCTGGATCGGCGGCAGTTCCGCATATTCCGGATGCATGGGTGCCACATGGTGGTTCTCTGCTGGGATGCCCGCGCCATTGATGCCGAGTTCCAGGACCTTGTTGTTGTCGACGGCAAGCTGAACCGCGTTCCGGACCGCCTGACTGTCGAAAGGTGCCTCTTCAGGGCGCATCCGTGCGACGATCGTGTTGGCCGTCGGCTTCTCTTGTCGGACCAGTCCAAGGCTGTCGAGGATCTCAACATACTCGGCAAAGGATTGGTCATTTACATCGATCTCTTCGCCTTCGAAGGCAGCGAGGATCGAGGCTGGGTCGGTGCCGTAGTCGATGAATTCAACACCGTCGAGGTAAACCTCGCCACCCCACCAGCCGCTCTCGCGACGTTTCACAACAGCCTTCGATCCAATGTCATTGGAAACGAGCTCAAACGGACCGGTGCCGACCGGAGCGTCGTCCAGCACGCCGTTGCGATCAAAGCTGGGGTGGACAATTAGGGCGGGGTAATCGGCCATCCCGGGGATAAGCGTGATGTCCGGGTTCAGCAGCTTCAATTGTACCGTGTAGTCGTCGATCTTTTCGATTGCGCCGTCGCGCGCCTTTCCGGTCTCATCGTCGACCAGCGACGCCATCCGCGCGGCCATCGAATTGCCTTCCACCGACTTTTCACACCAGCCTGAGATGTTGTGGATCACATCGTCTGCCGTGAAGGTATCACCATTGTTCCAGAGTACGCCCTGGCGCACGTTGAGCGTGTACGTCTTGGCGTCGTCACTCACTTCCCAGCTTTCGAGGAGCATACCAGAGAAGCTGAAGTCCGGCTCCCAGCGCACAAGCGGCTCGAGGAATTGGCGGGCGACGTTCCCTGGCTCAGACCAGGCGAAGGTCCGAGGATCCTTAAGATCAAGAACGCGCATCCCAATCTTCAACACGCCGCCCTTTTGGGGCGTACCCTGAGCTTTGGCTGGGCGGGCCTCGCCCAAGATACCGTAGCTAAAGGCGGCTGTGCCGCCGAATACGCTTGCCATCGCGATGAATTCGCGACGGTCCATCTTGCCAGCCTTCACGTCATCTGTGAGCTGTTTGAGGACGCGCTTACTCGCCCCGTTCGTCAATCCTGTTGGTTCCACAGTTACCTCCATGGTTGTAATTGGTGGGAAGAATTGAAGCTATGCG
>CAWUIX010000102.1:0-7004 GCA_963922395.1 uncultured Rhodobacterales bacterium
GTGGCCTTGAGATCGCGTGGGTCAACGACCCGGTGGATGCATTCTTTCTTCAGATCCAGGGATCAGGCCGCGTCTCCCTTCCGGACGGGGTAAAGCTTCGCGTGGGATACGGCGGCCGGAATGGCCACGAGTACCGGTCGGTCGGCAACGAACTCGTACGGCGCGGAGTGTTTCAATCCCATGAGGTATCCGCAGGCAGAATTCGCAGCTGGGTCCGACAGAATCCGGACGACGGCGCCCGCCTTCTCCGACACAATCCCTCCTTTATCTTCTTCCGTGAGGTGACGGATGTCCCATCCGAGGATGGGCCGCTTGGTGCTATGAATCGTTCGGTGACTGCGCTTCGCTCGATCGCGGTCGATCCGGAGTATGTAAAGCTCGGCGCTCCGGTCTGGATCGAGAAGGACGGAAAGGAACCCCTGCAAAGACTGATGATCGCGCAGGATACTGGCTCCGCGATCAAAGGGGCACAGCGTGCGGATATCTTCTTTGGAAGCGGCGACGACGCCGGCAAAGCGGCGGGCCGCATTCGGGATCCGGGCCGGATGGTTGTGTTGCTTCCGGTGGAGCTTGCGCTCGATCTGACGGGCCAAAGGTAATCCATTGGCACGAAAATCCGGACGCCAGCCGAGTGCACAAGAGAAGGCGCTTTGGGATCGCTTCACGTCAAATATCAACAGACGAGATGTAAGTGATTCACCCGACCTCGGCCTGACGGCCCCCACGCCCAAAGCTCCTGCAAAAGGTGCCGCGCCGAAGGTCAGCATCCCAGAAAACTTCGCCGTCGGTGCGCGCGCCAAGCAAGTTTATGCCCCACCAAGCCAGACAAAACCAACGTCTTCGAAGTTGGATCAAAAGCTCCAAAAGAAACTCAGCCGCGGAAAGATCGAGCCGGAGGGCCGGTTCGACCTTCACGGCATGACACTTGCGCGGGCGCAGCCCGCGTTAAATGGCTTCCTTCTCCGAAGTTTCACAGAAGGACGTCGTCTGGTTCTGGTGATCACGGGAAAGGGGCGGGAGCGTGCTTCGCTTGGACCCGTTCCAGAGCAAGCGGGGCTTTTGAAACGCCACGTTCCGATTTGGCTTCGTGAAGGCCCGATGGCGACCATCGTGCAGGATGTCGTACCTGCACACCAACGCCACGGGGGCTCAGGGGCGTATTACGTCTACCTTCGCCGTCGTCGGGATTAGCCTGCGCGCCTTTGCAAGACCAAAGAAGAGAAGGAGTGCCACGAGCGCGAACCAGATGGAGATAACCTGCATCTGAGCTTCAAAGTCATACCCCAGATCAATTGCCGCGCCGGTGACAGCCGGCCCGATGGCAGACCCGAAAACCATGAGCGAAACCGCAAGTGCCTTGATGGAGCCCAAATGGCGGGTCCCATAGAATTCGGCCCAAAAGGCGCCGGGCAGAGTCGAGTTCGCGCCGGACGCCAGCGCCATGAGCATGAGACCAGCGGTCGAAATCAGGTAGCTGTCATTTAGCGCAAAGACGAAGAACCCCATGCTCAATGGGATTTGGATATAGGGTGCAACACGACCAGTACCGAAGCGGTCAATCAGGACGCCAGACATCAACATCGCACCAACGCCAGAGAGCGTGTAGAGCGGGAACAAGGCCACAATATCCAAGTGATCCCAACCCTTCGTTTCGGCAAGATGGACTTGGTGGAAAAAGAACGCGGTGACGAAGGCAGACGGCCCAACGATGGCCGGAACCATCATCCAGAAGACCCAGTTGCGCATCACCTCGGAACGCTTCCAATGACGATCAAGCATTCCTGTGGCGGCCGCATCGATGTCCTGTGCAGATGGCGTCCTTTCCGACTTTAGAAGCGAACCGATAAACGGCAGTAGTCCTAGGGTGATCGCTGCAGCCAAGATCCAAAGGACACGCCAATCAAGGAACGCAAGCAACGCTACAAACATCAGGGGTAGAAACGCCTCTCCAACGGCGTATCCAAGCGATGCGACGGCAAGTGCGCGACCACGACTGGCGGTGAACCAACGGGCAATGGCGACAGTTCCGATGTGGCTGGCCATGCCCTGTCCGAACAAACGGAGAAAGAAGATCAGGACAGGTAGCATCCAAAGATATGGATTAGTCGCCATACCCACGCATGCGAAAGCGAGGCCGACCAACACCCACCCACCAAGAACTCTGACCGATACCCTATCCGTAAGAGCACCCGCCCAGACCATGACGATCGCCGACGCCAGAGTTCCCAGAGCATAGATGCTGCCCCACTCCCCATGGCTTATGCCAAACTCTGTGCGAATCTCCCCCGCGAAGACAGAAATGAAGTAGGTCTGACCGAAGCTCGATAGAAAGGTGAGCAGCGCGCCAACCGATAGGTAGCGGGCATTCCGAAGAAGGAATGCCCTGCTGATCATAGGGTGCCGGCCTGTCGCCTATCGCGTGGCGAAATCAAAGAACATAGCGGCTCAGATCCGCATTGGCCGAGAGGTCCTTGAGATGGGCTTCAACAAAAGCACCATCAATCGTGATGCTTTCACCCTGCCGATCCGGCGCTGTAAAGCTCAGCTCCTCGAACACCCTTTCAAGGATCGTGTAAAGGCGCCGAGCTCCAATATTCTCTACGGACTGGTTCACATCCGCTGCAATCTTTGCGAGCGCTGCAATACCTTCCTCCGTAAACGTTACGTCGACGCCCTCGGTCTCCATCAAGGCACGATACTGAAGGGTCAGCGCATTGTCGGTCTCGGTGAGGATCCGAACGAAGTCCTCCTCGGTCAGTGCACGCAGCTCAACCCGGATCGGCAATCGGCCCTGGAGCTCTGGCAGCAGGTCAGACGGCTTCGCCACATGAAATGCACCGGAAGCAATGAAGAGGATGTGATCCGTCTTCACGGGACCATGTTTTGTGGAAACCGTTGTGCCCTCAATCAATGGAAGCAGATCCCTCTGAACGCCTTCTCGGCTCACATCTGCGCCACGTGCTTCTGATCGCGCGGCGACCTTGTCGATCTCGTCCAGAAAGACAATCCCGTTCTCTTCAACGGCCTCAAGGGCAGCTTTCCGTACAGTTTCATCATCAAGGAGCTTGTCGGCCTCTTCCGTCAGAAGCACCTCATAGCTGTCGGCGACCGACATACGCTGGCGCTTCATACGGCCCTTGAAGGCCTGACCAAACAAGTCACCAATGTTCATACCGCCGCCCTGGCCGGGCGGCATCCCCGGGATCTCGAAACCTGGAAACGGATTGGACGCATCGGCGATGTCCAGCTCGATCATCGTATCGTCCAGTTCGCCTTTGCGAAGTTTGTCCCGAAACATCTCAAGCGTTTGCTCGCGCGCCTGATCCCCGGCAATCGCCGCGAGCACACGATCCTCGGCGTTCTTCTGAGCCTTGGCCTTTACATCCTCGCGCATGGTTTCGCGCATCATCGTGATAGCCGCTTCAACCAGATCGCGGACGATCTGTTCGACATCGCGGCCGACGTAGCCGACCTCGGTGAACTTGGTCGCCTCGACCTTCAAAAACGGAGCTTGCGCCAGCCGTGCCAGCCGACGCGAAATCTCGGTTTTCCCAACGCCTGTCGGTCCGATCATGAGGATGTTCTTGGGATAAACCTCTTCCTGAAGTTCCGGCGACAGCTGCTTCCGACGCCAACGGTTGCGCAGCGCGACGGCGACAGCGCGTTTCGCGTCTTTCTGACCAATGATGAACCGATCCAATTCGGATACGATTTCGCGGGGCGTCAGTTCGGTCATGCGTTGATGGTCTCCACCGTCAAATTACCGTTGGTGTACACACATATATCGGCGGCGATCGCCATCGCGCGCTGGGCGATCTCTTCTGCCGAAAGCTCTGTGTCCATCAAGGCCCGGCCCGCCGCCAACGCGTAGTTTCCACCGGAACCAATGGCCGTCACGTCGTGCTCTGGCGCCAGAACATCGCCAGCACCGGTCACCACCAAGAGATCCTTCCCATCAGAAACGATGAGCATGGCTTCGAGCTTTTGAAGGTATTTGTCGGTCCGCCAATCCTTGGCCAGTTCGACGCATGCGCGCTGTAATTGTCCCGGGGCCGCCTCAAGCTTCGTTTCCAGGCGTTCCAGCAACGTAAAAGCGTCAGCGGTTGAGCCCGCAAACCCTACGATTGTGTCGGCGCCACCGGGTGAGATCCGACGCACTTTGCGCGCCGACCCCTTGATCACAGTCTGACCAAGGCTCACCTGGCCATCACCGGCGATCACGACCTTACCGCCCTTTCGAACGCCAATAATCGTGGTTCCGTGCCAACCCGGAAAATCGTCTGACATCGCCAGCTCCCATTCGTCCTGACCGCGCGTATATGACCCCCATGCGGGACCTGCGCAAGGCGGCGCCAACCGGAACCCCCATTCAGCAAAAGGGCGCCCGGAGGCGCCCAAAGCAAACAACCCGATGTGGCTTGGGCTCAGATCGCTTCCTTAATCCAGGTCTCGAGCGCAGCTTTCGGCGCTGCGCCCACCTTGTTCGACACGACCTCGCCATCCTTGAACATGAAGAGCGCGGGAATCCCCCGAACGCCCATCTGCGCAGGAGAGTTAGGATTGTCATCCACGTTGACCTTAACGATCTTCACCTTGCCTTCGTATTCGGTGCTGAGTTCCTCAAGCGCAGGACCGATCTGCTTGCAGGGTCCACACCACTCCGCCCAGAAATCTACGACCACAGGGATGTCCGACTGCCGAACCTCGGCGTCAAACGTTTCGTCACTTACGGGAACCGTACCCATTTGCGTCTCCTAAGCGGGTATAATGTCAGGCGAATGAACCTAAGAACCACGTGAAGAGACGTCAAGATGTTGCAGACCTCCGAAACGCTGACATCACGATGTCGTGGGGTAGCTCCATGAACAACGAACGCGCCGTCCAGAGAATCCCGCACTCTATAGTGTGGTTCGGGAAGAGGTCTCGCGCCGCCGCGCAATACGCACCAATCTGGCGCAGCAGGCCCTCTGGAACCTCTTCGGGATGGTTTGGGACGATCCGATTAGTCTTGTAATCAACAACGAGTACCGTCTTTTCATCCACCAGAAGTCGGTCGATCACCCCGTGAAGCTGAACTCCGGTAAGCTCGGCTGGACGCGAAGCAAAGCCGACCTCTGTAAGAGCGGTCGATTCAAAGATGTGTTCCAGCTTTGGGTCATCGATCAATGAGATCGCTGATTGTGTTATAGCATCGATCTCCCGCTGCGAAGCCGCCTCGGCACCCCGCGATAAAAGCGTCTGCGCGAGTGCCAGTCGGCTTTCCGCGGTGCAGCAAGGAAGATGCTCGAGCAACAAGTGCATCTGACGCCCATACCGCAGCGCGGCGTCTCGATCGGTCCACGTTCCGTCTTCGCCGGGAAGCGACTTTTCTCCACCAAGATCCGTGGGTGTGATCACTTCGAAAGGATCGTCGGGTGGCACGGGGCGTGCCTCCAACCTAGCCGGTAGCACAGGAGCCGCCACCTCATGCGGTGGTTTCTCGATCTCGGATTCGGATGGCCATGAGCCGGTCTGGTATCGGGCGATGCTTGTCCCCAAAGCATCTTCAATGCGCGCAGCCCCAAGTCCGTTCAGCCCTTCCTCGACCTGCGCGTACCACGTCCCGGAACGGCGTTCAGCTGAACCGCTCCCTGCAACAATCAGCCAGCTTTGGGCTCGCGTCATCGCCACATAGAGCAGGCGATCTCGCTCCTCTTGGTCTGCGCGTTTTCCGTCTTCCAGTATTCTTTGAAGAAACTCGGGTGTCTCATTGGCGGGAGGCCGCCAGAGCGGAACGCTATCCTCGGTGAAAACGAGGTCCTGCTTTACGGCAGGCTCGCCGCGCATCGTGTCGGGCAAAATCACTATAGGCCGCTCCAGCCCTTTCGCGCCATGGACCGTCATGACCTGGATCTGCGCTTCACCCGCTTCCGGAGAGCGCGTGACCTCGAAATCCTCACCATCAATCCATGACAAGAAGCCAGTAAGCGAAGGGACATGACTCTCTTCGTAGATCAAGGCTTGGCGCAGAACTTCGTCGATCGCGTCCTCAACATCTTTGCCGAGTCGCGCGGTGAGGTTTTCACGCCCACCGTGCCTGATCAGAAGGCGCTCAAGCAGATCATAGGGCCGCAGAAACTCTGACACGCGAAGAAGATCATCAAGCACCGCTTTGATCTCGTCAAAGGCTGGATCCTCCCGCAAAACCTGCCACAGGTACCGTGATCCGCGCCCGTAGGAGAGACGAAACAACCCCTTCTCACTCAACCCAAACAATGGGGATCGAAGGGCGACGGCAAGCGAAAGATCATCCTCAGGCAATGCGAGAAATGACAGGAGCGCAAGGAGGTCCCTCGCAGCGAGTTCTGAGCGGATCTTCATCCGATCCGCGCCGGCGATCCGTAGCCCGCGAGCTTTGCAGGCGCCTATGATCCGATTGAAGAGGTCCCCGTTGCCGGAGCGACCTCTGACAAGAATGAGAAAGTCGCCCTCAGTAATCCGGCGGCTCTTACCGCCCGGTAGTGGAATCAAAGAGCCCGGATCAGAAATCAGGTGTTTGATCTGCACCGCGATTTGCTCAGCCAATCGAAGGGACGGATGATTTGGCGCGACACGATCGACCGGATCGAACCAAGGTGTGTCCTCTGGTGGATCCTCAGGTTCCTGAAGTGGCCAGAGGTCGACGCGACCGGGAAGTTCGGAAAAGAACGCGCGATGTCCGCTGTAGTTGGAAGAGCCAATGCTATTGAGCTTCGACACTGCATCCACGGTTCGCAAAATCGCAGGCGCCGACCGGAAAGAATGCAAAAGCTCCCGCGACTGAACCCCACCAATCGCAGCAAGGTTCCGCCGAAACAGATCCTGCTTCGTATCGAAGGCGCGCGCATCCGCCCCTTGGAAGGAATAGATCGACTGCTTCTTATCCCCGACGACGAACATGGTGCGCTGGAGATCACGCGCGCCCTCACCGACGCCGAACTCCGCGACCAGCTTTTCGATTACAGACCATTGTGCGGGGCTCGTGT
>CAWUIX010000103.1:0-6990 GCA_963922395.1 uncultured Rhodobacterales bacterium
ATTGGCCCCCCTCGCCGCGGATGAAGTTGAGCATTTCCTGGGTATCGAAGAACGTCATCGGCCCGACGGAGTAGGTTTGGATATGGCCCTTCTGAGCCCATCGGTAGAGGGTCGCACGTGAGAACCCTACGACCTCTTTGGCAAAAAGTTGCTGATTTGACAGATGGCGCCGAGGCGCCGAACTGTCCGTTCTGCATTGCAGATATGCTGGCGTGAGTTGGCCGCTTGGAAGCAAAAACTTAGACATGCATTAGTCGGACGGACGAGGTACGGGCACAAATGTGAGTTTGCACAACGTTGTCTGCTATGCGGACCAAGCGGCCGTTTGAGTTGCTACGACATCGGTGTCGATCTGCGGCCAGATCGTAAATCGACACGGCTCGCCTAGTGGCTTCAGTTTAAGTGCCGCCGTGAGCCAATCAAGCAGGAACGAATAAGTCCCGATAGCGATCACGGAGTACATTCTTTTGCACTTTGCCCATCGTGTTTCGGGGGAGTTCGTCGACAATCAGCAGTTCTCGCGGATGCTTAAAGCGGGCCAATGATGCTGCGGCAATCGCCGAAATCGCATCCAGATCAGGCTTGCGATCCGAGTCAGCAACAATGAGTCCAACGACCGTTTCGCCAAAGTCCGCATGCGGTACTCCGATCACGGCGCTTTCCAGCACCCCAGGCTGATCATCCAATATCAATTCTATCTCCTTTGGGTAGATGTTGTACCCGCCAGATATAATCAGATCCTTATTGCGACCGACGATGTACAAATACCCATCTTCATCGACCTTTCCGAGATCGCCAGTAATGAAGAAGCCATCCGCACGTAGCTCGGCTGCAGTTTTTTCCGGCATCTGCCAATAGCCTTTGAACACGTTCGGGCCGCGAACTTCAATCTGCCCGACTTCGCCGTGGGCCACATCTTGGCCGGTTTCCGGATCAGTGATCTTCACTTCGACACCTGGGAGAGGAAGCCCGACGCTGCCTGCGCGCCGGGTGCCATCATACGGATTCGACGTGTTCATGTTGGTTTCGGTCATGCCGTAGCGTTCGAGGATGCGGTGTCCAACGCGCTCTTCAAATTTTGCATGCGTCTCCGCCAGAAGCGGCGCGCTTCCCGATACGAAAAGCCGCATCTGGCGTGCAAGCGCACGGGTGAACCGCGGATCGTCCAGCAGGCGGGTGTAGAACGTGGGAACGCCCATCATCGCTGTCGCGTGAGGCATCCGCTCGATCATCTTGTCGAGGTCGAACTTCGGCAGGAAAATCATGGAACCCCGGCGACAAGCGTCACGTTGGTTGCAACGAAAAGGCCGTGCGTGTGGAAGATCGGCAATGCGTGCAGAAGAACGTCGTCTGAACTGAAACGCCAGTATTCCGCCAGTGTGAATGCATTGGACAACAGATTGCCCTGGGTCAGCATCGCGCCCTTTGACCGCCCGGTTGTGCCAGAAGTGTAGAGGAACGCCGCAAGATCGTCGGTATTGCGGGCGGCGGTCGGATAGCTGGGCGGCATAAGCTCGGCCAAGTCGGATAGCGATCCGCTGCCGTCGGCATTCAGAGTTTCCAACCCGGCGCCAAGCCGGTCCGCCAGTTCCCCGAGTTCAGTCTCGTTCGCCTTGTCACAAATGACGATCTTGCTGCCGCTGTCCTCAATGAAGTAACTGAGTTCATCGACGGTATAGGCGGTGTTGAGCGGCAGAAACACGATACCCGACTGAACGCAGGCCGCATAAAGCGCCAGCGCTTCAGGCGATTTCTGGACCTGCGCGGCTAGACGATCCCCCGGCGACATGCCGGCCTGAGTTAGGACATGCGCCAATTGCGCAGCCTTCGCCAGGAAATCCGCGTATGTCACGACAGACCCGTCCGACAACTCCAGGAATGGTTCTGCGCTTCCGGCATGCCTGCCAAAGAGCTCATCATAAAGCGGGTTCGTCATCGAGTTGCCTCCGACAAAATCGTTCTTTCAGCGGATTGATTGAGCGAGCGGACCTCAGGTGAAGAGATCACCTGATGCGTTGCTGCGTATTGCTCGTGGTTCGACGTGACCTGGTCAAGATCGTACAGGTAATTGACCATCGCCCCATTGGACTGGCGCCGTCCCTTTGCCGAGGTATCTGCCCCTGCGTGAACCTTGTGAACCCGTGCGCCATTGCCCAGGTGGAAACGTGCGACTGGATCGAATGGCAGACCGTCGGTTCGCTTGGCAGACACAAGATAGTATGCGGCGAGTTCCCGCACCCGTTCGTCATCGCGTAGATCAGGCTGCAGTTTTTTTCGCCTGATCCAATCGTTAAGGGCCGGAATGGGGGAGAGGGTGACAAAGGTCTTGAGTGTTGGCAGTTCAAGCGAAAGGTCGGTCGCGACCTGCTTGATCAGAGAGTTGCCAAACGAGATCCCGGCGAGGCCGGCCTGGCAGTTGGAGATCGAATAGAACACGGCAGTGTCTGCCTCATCCGCAACGATCTCGACCCTGCCCTCGGAAAGCAGATCCTGGACAGATCCCGGGGTCCCAACAGTCAGCGCCACTTCGACAAAGATCAACGGCTCATCGGGCATTGCAGGGTGAAAGAACGCAAAGCACCGGCGGTCGGCGGGCTCCAGACGCCGCCGGAGATCATCCCAGCTATCGATGGCGTGGACTGCCTCGTAGGCGATGATCTTTTCGAGGATGTGTGCGGGGCTTTCCCAGTTGATGGGTCGCAACACCAGAAATCCGCGATTGAACCAAGACGCAAAGAGATGTCGGAAGTCCAGATCAAGTGCTGCAAGCGCGGGGTCGCCCTTGGACAGGCGTAGAAGATCGGCCCGCATCTTCACAAGGCGTCCGGTCGCGTTTGGCACCATGTTGAGACGCCGGATAAGCTCTTGCCGTTTGGGCTCCACCGCGTCCATCAGCGCGCGATAGGTGGCTCCTCCCGGGTTCGCTTCATAAGCTGAAAGGGTTTCCCGGACGCGCGTTGGGTCGATGCTCATGTCACCTGTCAGGAGATCGAAGAAGGAGATCTTCCCTTCGTCGTCCATCGCGGCGTAACGGTCGAGTATCTTCCATGCGAGCACGCGGCCGGAAACCTCTCCAGCGGCGCCCACCAATGCCGTCACGAGTTCGCCTGTGGATCGGCTGTCGTCCTCTGCAGGTCTACCAATTCGGAACCGCCGCTCGAACACCGTAGACAGGATATCGGCAAGCATGGTCACCGCGCCGGTCCCATCACGGTGTCCGGAAGCCAGGTTGCGAGGCCGGGGAACAAGCAAAGAAGTAGAATGGCGATGACCATGCAGGCCACGAAGGGCAGCGAGCCCCTCAGGATTGTCTTCAGCGAGATATCCGGCGCGATGCCATTGATGACATAGAGGTTCAGCCCGACGGGCGGAGAGATCAGGCCGATCTCCATATTGATCGTCAGCACGACGGCGAACCAGATCGGATCGAAGCCGGCCGTTATGATGATTGGGAGCAGGATCGGCGCGGCCATAAGGATCACAGCGACAGGTGGCAAAAAGAAACCCGCAATCAGAAGAAAGACATTCACCGCGCCCATAAGTACCCAGCGGTTCACGTCCAGCGTGCCGATCCATTTGGCGATTGCCTGGGTAATGAAGAGCGACGACAGCATGTAGCTAAAGACTCCGGCTGCCGCGATAATGAACAGGATCATGACGCTTTCTTTGGTGCTGTCGCGCAGCACGATCCAGAGGTCGCCAGGATTCCAGAGCTTGTAGATAATCATCGCGATCAGCAGGCAAAGAAGCGCCCCGACAGCAGCGGTTTCGGATGGCGTCGCGATTCCACCATACATTGCGTAGAGCACGCCGAGGATGATGGCGAGGAACGGCAGGACGCGGGGCAGAATCTCGATCTTCTGGCGCCAGGTGTAGCTTCCTGCGCTCAGCACCGACGCTTCGCCGGATCGCCATGTGGAGTAGAGCGACCACGCCATGAACAGGCCGACGAGCATGAGACCCGGAATGACGCCGGCCAAGAACAATCGGCCGATCGAGGTTTCGGTAGCGATCCCGTAGACGATCATTGTCACGGATGGCGGGATCAGAATTCCGAGCGTCCCGCCCGCTGCAATCGAGCCTGCGGCAACCGCATCGGGGTAGCCACGCTTGCGCATCTCCGGAATGCCCATTTTGCCGATTGCTGCGCACGTGGCCGGAGACGAACCGGACATGGCCGAAAAGAGCGCGCAGGCGCCCAGGTTTGAGACGACGAGCCCGCCCGGCACCCGCGTGAGCCAGCGCTCGAGCGCCTCATAGAGGTCCGCCCCCGCCCTGGTCGAGGCGATGGAAGCCCCCATTATGATGAACATCGGGATCGACAGCAGCGCGAAATTATCGAGCTTGCCGAAGAGGATCTCTGGCATGAGTTCCAGCGATCGCACCCCGTCAAAGATGATCAGGAACCCGGCCGAAACGATCAGCAGTCCCAGAGCGACGGAAACCCCGGAGAACAGGACGAAGATCGTCGCAAAGGCGACAATTGCGCCAAGCAGGAGCGGGTCCATTACACGTCCTCCAGACCAAATGGTTTGTCGATGCCGGTGAGCACGGCAACGAGATCAGCAAGTAGCTGAAGCAGAAGAAGTCCGAAGCCCACGGGAATAGCGAGATAGGGGATCCACAGCCGCACGCCCCAAACGGTGTCCGAGCGCCAGCCCCGTTCCCAGGCGAAGTGCCAGTACTCGTAGCCGTAGAACAGCATCACGCCCACGATCAGGATCGAGAGCGAAAGCGTTACGATCGACAACCCGAACCGTGCACCGCGCGGAAGCGACAGAGGGATCAGATCGACGTTCACGTGTCCGCGCAGGCGTTGAACATACGGCAATCCCACCAACGTCGCGGCGATTACCAGATAGATCACGGCCTCGGTCTGCCAGACCGTCGACCCGTTCAAAACGAACCGTATGAAGATCATCTGGCAGGTGATTACAACAGCCGCGACGATCATGCCTGCCGAACACCAGCCGGCAACCGTCGAAATTGCCGCTACAGCGCGCAAGAAGGGGTTGTCGCCGACGTGTGCAATCGCAGCGTTACTGTGGCCTGCCATGGCGGCCTCCATCTATTGGTTATGTGTTGGGGCGGCGAACCGCCCCAAGAGCAATGTCACTCTACGGACAAGGCCAGATCGAGCAGTTCCTGACCGCCGGGCGTTTCGTCGATGAACGCCTTGTAGGACGTTTCCTGAGCAAGGGCGCGCCAGGCGTCGAATTCTTCAATCGTCATGTTCGCAATCTCGACACCGTTTTCCTCAAAGACCTTGGCAGAATTGGAATCCTGCTTTTTCGCCTCTTCGAGATAGAAGGCCTCTGCTTTCTTCGCGCCGGCAAGAAGGGCCTCCTGCTGTTCCGCGGACAAGCCGTCGAAAGTCGACTTGTTCATCAAAAGCGGCTGATACATGAACCACAGGGCAAAATCGCTTGCAGGCGTGTAGCAGGCCACTTGCTCGTAGATCCGATAGCTGACGAAAGACGATGATGACGTATTCGCTGCGTTCAGCACGCCTGTCTGCATCGCGTTGTAGATTTCGGACGATGCCATCGAAGCGATCGATGCGCCGGCGCCCGCAAGCATTTGTTCAAAGGCCTTGCCCGCTGCGCGGGTTTGTAGGCCCTTCACATCGTTCGGTTTGGTGATGCAGCCGTCCTTACCCACAAATCCGCCGGCGAGATAGCCGTGCACCAGCACCATCACGTCGTCACCGGCCATGATCTCTTCGATCTTGCCCATGAAATCGCTCTCGTTGAGGCGTGCCGCGTGGTCATGGTTCTTCACCAAGCCCGGCATCAGCGTCAGGTTATATGCTGGTTGTTGTCCCCCGGCGTAGCTGAGCGGAAAGACGGTCATATCCAACTGCCCACGGCTCAGGGGTTTGTACTGCTCGCGTGGCTTGAACAGGGACTTCGACGGAAAGATTTTGATGTCCAGATCGACGTCAGCAGCGGCAACCTCGTCGGCGACGATCTGCGCCACCTGGTGCCGGACATCTGCCGTTGACCACTGATGAGACAGTCGGAGTTCTGTAGCGTTGACGGCGACAGCTCCGGCGATCAGGGCCGCAATCGAAGACGTGGCAAGTTTCAAGTTCATAGGGTCCTCCCGTTGAATGAACCGATTCGAGATCGGAACTCGCGCCAACCTAAATTGATTGTTCAACAGGTCAAGATTTTTGTATACAAAAATTTAAACCTTGCGCGCAAAGCCTACCTACTTTAGATACAAACCCATGGAAAGAAAGCGCTCCGACAGTATTGCTGATCAGCTGGAAAGGCTCATTTTTGACGGCACTCTGTCCGATGGTGAGCGGTTGGACGAGGTACAGTTGGCGGCAAAGTTCGGCGTCTCTCGCACTCCGATCAGAGAAGCATTTCAAAAGCTCACGCAATCCGGACTTGTGGAGCAGATCCCAAGACGCGGTGTATTCGTGCGGCAACCCGGGCCGGTGGAGCTTATCGAGATGTTCGAGGTGATGGCTGAACTGGAATCCGTTTGTGCGCGCCTCGCGGCGTCGCGCATTTCGGACGATGCTCTTCGCGATCTCCATGATGCGAACGCGCGTTGCAACGCCGCCGTCGCCGAGAGCGATTCAGAATCCTACTTCCGCGAAAACGAGCGTTTCCACGCGATCATTTACCGTCAGTCCGGCAATGGATTCCTTGAGCAGGAATGCGTCCGGCTCCACCGTCGCCTGCAACCCTACCGCAAGACCCAGCTTCGCCTTCGGGGACGGCTGAAGCAGTCGATGGCAGAACACGAAGCAATCGTGGCCGCGCTAGAAGACGGGGATGGCGTGCTTGCAGCGGACGCGATCCGAGAGCATGTTGCCGTTCAGGGCGAGAAGTTCCATCACCTCATCGCGAGCCTGAAACCAGCGGCAGAGTAGCGAACTCCGTTCGCGGCAGACCAAAGGCTGCTTGCGATGAATGTCTGCTTAGGGCTCAGAGCGGTCATCTGACCGCTTCTGTCGGGGATCTCGCCATCAAG
>CAWUIX010000104.1:0-6985 GCA_963922395.1 uncultured Rhodobacterales bacterium
TGGATTGGAAAGAGGGAGCTGCTCTCCGCCGAGTTGGATGACTTTCAGGAACTTCGCCCGGTCCGTCTCGCCGCAGGAGCTTTGGGCGATGGATTACCCTGGAGCGATCTGACTGTTTCGCCTCAGCATCGAATTCGTCTCTCAGACTGGCGCGCACAACTCTACTTTGGTGAGGCGGATGTACTGGTGCCGGCAAAGGCGCTCGTCAATGGACGGTCCATTCGCCGTGTCGAGAACGAGGCAGTCACCTATTGGCATTTGATGTTTGACCGGCATGAACTTGTTTGGTCGAACGGGGTTCTTTCCGAAAGTCTTCATCCGGGCGAGATGGCAAAGACTGCTATCTTCCAGATGCGGGAGCCCGAACTCCCTACCCAGCGTCAGGTCCGACTGTCACGACCATCCGTGCGTGTGCGAGAGGCGCGCGTAGCCAGCCTCTAGGATCTTACCTAACCCAACTAGCCATTTTCGCGCAAAACATGACCTGCGAGGTAGAGCGAGCCGCAAACAAGGATCCGTGCGCCTGGCGACTGCCGGGCGATTGCGGAAACTGCCGCCTCAAGGTTCGGTGATGTCCGGGCGTTGAGGCCCGCTGATTGCGCCGCTGCCGCTGTTTCGTCTGCCGAGAATGTGGCTGTCTCTCCGGGAATATCGATTGCGGTCACACTCTCGGCCAGGCCGTCAAAAGCGCGAAGGTACCCTCCTGCATCCTTTGTGCGCAGCATCCCGCAGACGAGATGGAGGGGCCGAGACGGGAGCGTGCGGAGCGTCGCTGCCAGCACTTTCCCCGCCGCCGGGTTGTGCCCGCCATCAAGCCAAAGCTCAGCGGACCCGGCCAGATCGAATAATGGCCCTTTGCGCAGGCGTTGCATGCGGGCGGGCCATTGCGCATTTTGAAGTGCCGCATCAAACGCAACATCAGGAAATCCCAGACAACGCAGCGCTGCAATCGCCATGCCGGCGTTCACAAACTGGTGGGGACCAAGAAGATTCGGGGACGGCAGATCCCTAAGGCCATTCTCGTCCTGATAGACAAGTCGCCCGTTCTCCTCCTGCACATGCCAGTGCTGGCCATGCGTGAAGAGGGGCGCCCCAGTACGGGCTGCAATGGTCTCGATCACCTCCAGAGCGCTTTCGTGCTGTGGCCCGACCACACATGGCACGCCGCGCTTCAAGATCCCTGCTTTCTCTGCCGCGATCTCTTCGATGGTTTCGCCGAGGAACTGCTGATGATCGAGGTCCACCGGAGTTATGATGCTCATGTGGGGATGATCCACAACATTCGTGGCATCCAGCCGTCCACCAAGTCCGACTTCGAGCAACGTCCAATCCGCGGGGGTTCGCGCGAAAGCGGCAAGGGCGGCGACTGTCGTGATTTCGAAGTATGTGATTGGGTTGGGGCCATTGGCCAAAAGACATTCATCAAGTATTTCTGACAGCGCGTCTTCCGCGATTAGGGCCCCAGCGATCCGAATGCGTTCATGAAACCGGGCGAGGTGTGGAGAAGTGTAGACGTGGGCGGATTGGCCAATGCCTTCGATCCCGGCTCTTAGCATCGACACCGTTGACCCTTTGCCGTTTGTACCGGCCACGTGGATCACCGGAGGCAACCTAGTCTCTGGATGCCCCATCGCGTGGAGTAGCCGGTGCACCCGATCCAAGGTCAGATCAATGACCTTCGGATGCAGCCGCATCATCCGTTCGAGGAGCACATCAGAGGTCTCGGAAGTCACGGTGGGGTTGCCGAACGGTGAAACTAGTCGCTTGTAGTCGCGGGTGCGTCTGTGTCGGACGCGCCTTTGACTCGTTCAGGTGGGGGAAGATCTCCGGCAACCGGTGGAGGCAGGCGCAGCATCATTCTGAGAATACTGACCAGCTCATCCCGCATGTCACGGCGATGCGTGACGCGATCAAGCATCCCATGATCCAGGAGGTATTCTGCGCGCTGGAACCCTTCAGGCAGCTTCTCCCGGATCGTTTGTTCGATGACGCGGGGGCCCGCAAAACAGATCAGAGCGCCTGGCTCTGCAATGTGAACATCCCCCAGCATAGCGTAGCTGGCCGTGACACCGCCGGTCGTCGGATGTGTGAGGACGACGATGTAAGGAAGACCTGCATCCTTCACCATCTCTACGGCGACCGTCGTTCGCGGCATCTGCATCAGCGACAGAATGCCCTCCTGCATGCGCGCCCCGCCGGCGGCTGAGAAGAGGATCAGGGGCCGCTTTGTTGCCACTGCCCGTTCTGCTGCTGCGATTATGGCGTTCCCTACATACATGCCCATGGATCCACCCATGAAGCTGAAGTCCTGGCCTGCCGCGATCACAGGTGTGCGGCCAATTTCTCCTTCGACGACGACCATGGCCTCACGCTCGCCCGTGGACTTCTGTGCAGTCTTCATCCGATCCGGGTATTTCTTCTGATCTCTGAAGATCAGCGGATCGGCGATTGGCTCCGGTACAGCAATCTCAGCGTAGACCCCGCCATCGAACAATGCATCGAACCTGTCGCGCGGCGTAAGCTGCATGTGGTGATTGCAGTTCGTGCAGACATTCAGGTTCGCGGCAAGCTCGCGGTGAAAGAGCATCGTTCCGCACTCGCCGCAGCGGGTCCACAGGTTCTCGGGCACTTCGCGCCGCGAGAACAGCGAATTGATGCGAGGACGGACGTAGTTTGAGATCCAGTTCATCGGCGCCTTCGGCCTTGTTGTCTGCCCCGAAATAAGTCGGGCCCCCGCGAATTGCAATCGGCCCTATTGTGTTCGCACTTCAGGTGCAGTCTGCGTTGTCAGCGGCTCACGAGCCGCCGGATCACGAACCAGATCAGGATGAGCATTGCCAGATCGAGGGGGATCGCAGCTCTGATCGCTTCTGTATCGCTTATGTCGTATGGCGTTCTGAAGAGCGCTAAGCCGGTCAGAGTGCCTTCCGTCGAAACGACCAACAAGGCCAGCGTGTTGTTGGCAAAGTGAAACCCCCACGCGGCGCCGATCGATCCCGTACGTGCGGTCAGATCCGCAGCAAGCAGCCCAAACAATCCCGCCGAAAGCACGACCAGGATGGCATTGTCCCCGGCTGACGTGACATCAAAATGGGCAAATCCGAACAGAACGCTTGGGATCAAGGCCCACACAAAAGGGGACCTGAAACGCGCCGCGAGCTGTTGCTGAATGTAGCCGCGAAACAGGATCTCTTCGGCGCCCGTCTGAACAACAATGCCAATTAAAGCGATCGGCAAAAAGAGGATCCAACGCTCATACGCCAGACCAGGAATCGGCTCGTTCAGAACGAACCATGGGATCAGGGACAGACCCAGGACCGAACCTGCGGCGAGGGTCGCAATCGAAAAGTCTCGGAGCACGACAGGGGCGCGACCAAACAAACTTCCCGCCGACCGTTCGTGAAGCATGGCAACTGCGGCCATTGGACCGAGCGCCATCCCAATGAAGGTTGTCAGGAGGATTAGCAGCTTCTCTGGCGTATCCGCCTCTAGCAGATCTTCGATCCAGGCGAGGTTCTGAGGGAGCCCCCGCGCCAGCCATAGTCCCGAGAAGATGATAACGGTGACGACTGCGTAAACCAGAAGAGCAAGCAACAGCCCGAGAAGAAGCATCCATATTTGTCGGGATGGACGCGCCGGGGCGATAAAGGCCTCAAACGCTTTGTTGCGAGCGATCAGGGCCTAGTCTCCACCGAACACGCGGTCAAAGATCGTATCGACATGTTTGGTGTGGTACCCAAGGTCGAATTTCTCATCGATCTCTGCTTCGCTGAGCGCTGCGGTCACGTCGGGGTCGGCGAGGAGTTCAGTTTTGAAGTCCTTTCCGTCTTCCCACACCTTCATCGCATTTCTCTGAACCAACCTATAGGCGTCCTCACGGCTCACCCCGGCTTGGGTCAGTGCAAGCAGAACCCGCTGAGAATGCACGAGCCCGCGGAACTTGTTGAGGTTCGCGATCATATTGTCAGGATAGACGACGAGCCGTTCGACCACGCCCGTCAAACGGTGAAGGGCAAAGTCGAGCGTAATGGTCGCGTCCGGACCAATGTTCCGCTCGACCGAGGAGTGCGAGATATCGCGTTCGTGCCAAAGCGCTACGTTCTCCATGGCTGGGACAACGGCCATGCGTACCAGGCGCGCGAGGCCTGTCAGGTTCTCGGTCAGGACAGGGTTCCGCTTGTGCGGCATCGCGGAGGACCCTTTTTGGCCCTTGGAGAAGAATTCTTCGGCCTCCAGGACTTCTGTCCGCTGCATATGTCGGATCTCGACTGCTAGATTCTCGATTGAACTGGCGATCACGCCAAGCGTCGCGAAAAATGCCGCGTGCCGATCTCTTGGGATCACCTGGGTCGAGATTGGCTCTGGCTCCAGTCCGAGCTTCTCGCAGACATGAGCCTCTACAGCCGGGTCAATATTGGCGAACGTTCCCACGGCCCCCGAGATTGCGCCTGTTGCAATTTCTGCGCGAGCGGCCCGAAGGCGCGAGCGGTTCCGATCCATCTCTGCGTAAAAGCGAGCAAACGTCAGACCCATCGTTGTGGGCTCAGCATGAATGCCGTGCGATCGACCGATCCGAATGGTGTCACGGTGCTCATAGGCACGTTTCTTCAGTGCATTCAGAAGCGCATCCATATCTGCAAGCAAGATATCGGCTGCGCGGGCCAGTTGTACGTTGAAGGTCGTGTCCAAAACGTCTGAGGACGTCATACCCTGATGAACGAAACGCGCCTCGTCTTGACCGACAATCTCGGACAAATGGGTCAAGAAAGCGATCACGTCGTGCTTGGTTTCCCGCTCAATCTCATCGATGCGTGCGATATCAAACTCGACATCTTTCGCTGACCAGACCGCATCGGCATTCTCCCGCGGAATGATACCAAGCTCAGCCATGGCATCGCAGGCATGTGCCTCGATCTCATACCAGATGCGGAACTTCGTTTCCGGCGACCAGATGGCCACCATTTCGGGTCGGGAATAGCGCGGGATCATGTGGGGCCTTTCAGCTCTGTCGCGAGCGTCATAAACTTGCGGGCATGGGGCCACAAGCGGCAGTCCTCTCAGTTTTTCTTTTGGTCTCGAGCGGTGCTCCGGAGACCTGGGAGCCTATTCAAGGCGCTCAGTTAACGGAGCTCTTGTCGGGACGGACCGTTGTTTACGATTTGGACGAGCAGGTCTTCTTTGCGAATGGCCGCACGCGGTATCGCGTGTTTCGCGATCGCTGGGGCTGGTGGGAGCTCCAGGATGGCCGGTTCTGTAGTCTTTGGCCGCCAAGTGAGGAGTGGACGTGCTTCACCGCAGAAACCAATCAAGAGATGGACAAGATCCGCTTTACTGATCCGGAAGGGATCATCTTTGAGGGGCACTTCGAGCCATGAGAGAACTTGAGGACTTTCTGGGCAATTGGGTTCTCGAGCGGCGGATCAAGGATCGGAAAACCGGTGATACGGCGAAATTCATAGGAAAAGCATGCATTGCGCCAGCGGCCCAAGGCGCGAAATACACCGAGACCGGCGTGCTCACGATTGGCGGGAGCAGTGTCGAGGCGGTTCGCGTCTACCGATGGGACGTCGAGGATGAGGGCAGTATTTCCATCTATTTTGAGGATGGGCGTTTTTTCCACAAGATTGATCCCGGAGAGTGCCCCGCTGCCGCCCACGATTGCGCACCAGATGTCTACAAGGGCGAATACGACTTTGGTCAATGGCCGATCTGGCGATTGACTTGGCATGTATCCGGACCCCGAAAGGACTACACAAGCGTAACGGTATTTCGGCCCGATGCTGCTTGAACCCCTTCGAGGGCTGGCTCATAAACGCAGAGACGATACACAACGGAGGGTGATCATGGCCACCAGAGACAAGGTACTGACCGAGGCGATTGGCCCGGATCACGGCGCAGCGCGCATTGCGAAAGAAGTTATCCTGGTCGCACTCGGAATCGCGGCGCTCGCGGCATTCGCGAAGATCAATGTTCCGATGTGGCCTGTCCCGATTACTATGGGAACGTTTGCCGTTCTGACAATTGGCGCGGCTTACGGACCTCGTCTCGGCCTGACAACGATCATCGGTTACTTGGTCATCGGGGCGCTTGGCTTTGACGTCTTTGCAGGGTCCTCGGCTGAAAAGTTCGGACTCACCTATATGATGGGCGGCACGGGTGGCTATCTCGTCGGCTACGTCATGGCCGTTCTGGCACTCGGCTGGGCAGCGCGCCAGGGCTGGGATCGCTCCGTGGGCCGCATGGCGCTGGCGATGCTGATCGGGAACGCGCTGATTTATGTCCCTGGGTTACTTTGGCTTGGACAGCTCTATGGGTGGGATCAGCCTATCCTGCAGTGGGGCCTGACGCCCTTCTTGATTGGCGATGCGCTGAAACTTGTGCTTGCGGCGCTTCTTTTGCCGGGTGTTTGGGCGCTGCTCGGTCGGTCGAAAGGCTAACAGTCAATCAGCTCAAGTTGAGTGAAGGGCGGGGCAGATCCCGCCCTTTTCTATTCGGTCGTGTCTAGAACAGTCTCGATGCGGGAGGAGCGTTCAAGCGTTCGGTGCACGGGGCACTTATCCGCAATCTCCATCAGACGCGCGCGCTGTTCGTCGTCCAGATCGCCTTCCAGGCGGATTGATCTCCGGAATGTATCGATCTTCTGCTCTTCACGCGCCTTGGCGTCCTGAGCGTGAACTTTATCGTGCGTGACATCCACCCGGATGTGTTTCAGCGGCCACTTCTTGCGGCGTGCGTACATTCGCACTGTCATCGACGTACAGGCGCCCAGGCCTGCCGAGACAAGGCCATAAGGCGACATTCCTTTGTTTGTTCCCCCATATGCCAATGGTTCATCCGCAAGCGTGTGATGATGAGGACCGCCATTGATATCCTGGAGAAAGCCCTCTGGATCAGCCTCAGAGACTCGCACAACGCCTTCGGGCGCGCCGATGGGCGGGGCCGGGGGATGCAAGTCAAGATACCGTCCGGACCAAGCAGCGATCAC
>CAWUIX010000105.1:0-6970 GCA_963922395.1 uncultured Rhodobacterales bacterium
CGGCACCCGGTCGAGATCCAGCCGAATGCCGAGCCCGCCCTTGTCACCCATTTCCACCGCTGAACAGGTAAGGCCTGCGGCACCCATGTCCTGAATCGAGATCACGGCACCGGAGGCCATGAGTTCAAGACAAGCTTCGAGAAGGCGTTTTTCAGTGAAGGGGTCGCCGACCTGGACAGTTGGGCGTTTCTCTTCGATCGTGTCGTCGAATTCGGCCGACGCCATGGTGGCCCCGCCAACCCCGTCGCGTCCGGTTTTGGCGCCAAGGTAAACGACCGGCATGCCGACGCCTGATGCGGCGGAATAGAAGATCTTGTCGGCATCGGCGAGCCCTGCGGCGAAGGCATTCACCAGGCAGTTGCCGTTATAGGCGCTGTGGAAGCGGACCTCGCCGCCGACGGTGGGAACACCAAAGGCGTTTCCATAGCCGCCGATCCCTTCGACCACACCGGCAACCAAGCGCTTCGTCTTGGGGTGAGACGGTTCGCCGAAGGAAAGGGCATTCATCGCGGCGATGGGACGCGCGCCCATGGTGAAAACGTCGCGGAGGATTCCACCGACGCCCGTTGCGGCGCCCTGATAGGGTTCGATGTAAGAGGGGTGGTTGTGGCTTTCCATTTTGAAAACCACGGCCTGACCATCACCGATATCCACGACACCAGCATTTTCACCCGGTCCGCAGATCACTTGGGGCCCCTCTGTCGGCAAAGTCCGCAGCCATTTCTTCGAAGACTTGTAAGAACAGTGCTCGTTCCACATCGCAGAGAAGATTCCGAGCTCTGTGAATGTCGGGGTCCGGCCCACGATAGAGAGAATACGGTCGTACTCGTCCGGGCTTAGCCCATGTGCGTCGATGAGTTCCGGTGTGATTTCCGGTTCCTGCATGCCTGTCCCCGATTGCCCGCGTCGCTTGTAGGCCAAGGGGGCAGGGGTGGAAAGTGGGGATCGCCCTTACGACAGGACAAAAAAAGAGGCCGAGCACTAAGCTCGGCCCAAGTCCAACAGGGAGGTTGCCACGTGCAGGATTGCTCAACTGCCCGCGACAAGGCTCACATAGTCCTCGATGTGCGACCCATCAAGGCAAAGTGCTTAAAATGCGTGCATTCCCGCTATGCAGCCGCTGCATGGCTGGTCGTCAGGCCATCTGCTCGGCTTTGAGGCGTTTGCGATGCGCGATGATCTCATCAGTGACGAAATCCCGGAAGGCCGCGATGCGTTTCGATTGCCGGAGTTCTTCGGGGTAGGCAAGGAAAACGGGCACCTCGCCGGACTCGGTTTCGGGCAATACTCGTTCAAGCTGTGGGAAGTCCTCGGTTACGTAGTCGGGAAGGACGCCGACGCCGAGATTGGACAGAACCCCCTGCAGAACGCCGAAATAGTTGTTCACGGTCAGTGTCGAGGGGACATTGTGTGTGAGAAGCTCCTGTACCAGCGTCGCACCGGCCGAGACCTGGAAGGAGGAGGTGTTCTGGCAGATCAGTCTGTGCTGCGACAGATCGCTTAGCGTCTCAGGGCGTCCACGCTCATCGAGGTATTGTGGCGAGGCGTAAAGCCGCATGTGGACGCTCATCAATCGGCGCCGGATCAGGTCTGCCTGACTGGGTTCTTTCATCCGAATGGCCACGTCCGCCTCGCGCATCGGCAGGTCGAGCACACGTTCTTCGAGGTTCAGGTCAATCTTCAGGTCGGGGTACTTCTCGTAGAGCTTGGGCAGGCGCGGGGCGAGCCACAGCGTTCCAAAGCCGGTTGTGGTGGTCACACGCAGTTCACCGAAGACTTCGTCCTCGCTGTCCCGAATGCGGGCCTCGGCGGTGTCGAGGCGGCGGGCCATAGCGGACGTCGCGTCGAACAGGAGCTCGCCCTGTTCGGTGAGAATCAGTCCACGAGCGTGCCGGTGGAAAAGGGTCGCGTTCAACGCCTCTTCCAGCGCTCTGATCTGGCGGGAGACCGCGGACTGAGACAAATGCAGGGTTTCGCCCGCATGGGTCAGACTGCCAGCGTCCGCCACCGCGTGAAATATTCTTAGCTTGTCCCAGTCCATTCTATCCGACCCGTAATGTGTTAGCGGTAAACCGCGACACTTGCTTAGCCGGGAGGCCCTGCCGAATGCAAACCGCCATAATGCCGCAAAATTGTTTTGTAGGTCAGCTATTGTGACCTATAATGCGCTGTAAGGAGGCCCCCTGATGTCCTTGCGCGAAGTCAGTCTGAACGACCGATACGACCTTTCCAAGACAGAGGTCATGCTAAACGGCACTCATGCCCTTGTTCGGCTACTTTTGATGCAGAAAGCGCTGGATGACGCCGCTGGATTGAACACGGCCGGTTACGTCACAGGGTATCGCGGATCACCGCTCGGTGCGGTCGATCAAGTGATGGCGCGGGCGAAAGATGTCCTCGAACCGGCGCAGATCCAGTTTCAGCCGGGCCTGAACGAAGACCTGGCCGCTACGGCGCTTTGGGGCACACAGCAGGCCGAGCTGCGGGGCGAGGGCAAGTACGACGGGGTTTTCGGGCTTTGGTACGGAAAGGGCCCGGGCGTTGACCGATCCGGCGATGTGATGCGCCATGCGAATATGGCCGGGTCGTCGCGCTATGGCGGTGTCCTGATGGCAATGGGGGATGACCACACTGGCGAAAGCTCCACCGTCTGCCACCAATCGGACTGGGCGCTTGTGGACACCTACATGCCGGTCCTGTCGCCAGCGGGCGTTCAGGAGATCTTGGACTATGGGCTTTATGCCTATGCGCTGTCGCGATTTGCAGGGGTTTGGGCCGGT
The DNA here is from genome assembly GCA_963922395.1 of uncultured Rhodobacterales bacterium. Taxonomy (GTDB): domain Bacteria; phylum Pseudomonadota; class Alphaproteobacteria; order Rhodobacterales; family Rhodobacteraceae; genus Ovoidimarina. The sequence goes on from CAWUIX010000105.1 coordinate 2,781, forward strand.
CTGAAGCTGATGAAAGACACCGTGGAAGTCACCAGTGTCGTCGATGCGTGTTTGGATCGGATGCAATTTGTCACGCCGGACTTCCCAATGCCGGAAGGCGGGCTGAACATCCGCTTGCAGGATCACTGGATCCAGCAGGAAGCCCGGATGATCGATCACAAGAGGTTCGCGGCAGAAGCCTTTGCCCGCGCGAATAAAATTGACCGTCGCGTTTGGGGGAAACCGGGAGCAAAGATTGGCTTTGTCGCCGCCGGAAAGAACTGGCTCGATCTGGCGCACGCCCTCAGCCTTCTGGGCATAGATGCCGCGGAGGCGGAGCGCCTTGGGATCACGACCTACAAGATCGGCCAGACCTTCCCGATGGATATGGCAAGCTTCAATGAGTGGGCCGAAGGCCTCGATCTGATCGTTGTCGTGGAAGAGAAGCGTAAGCTGATCGAGGTTCAGATTAAGGAGGCGATCTTTGACGACCGTAGGGGCCGTCGCGTCTATGGATGGTACAAGGGCGGCGCGGGGCGGATGCACTCCGAAGAGCTGTTCCCGACCCGGATGGCGCTCGACCCGGTGATGATCGCGCAGAAGATCGGGGATATCCTCATCGAGGAGGGGCGCGGTACCGATAGGATCAAATCCGGGTTGCAAGTGATTGAACAGGCAACGCAATCGGAGAATGCGGAAGATATTGCGGAGCGGACGCCGTATTTTTGCTCCGGCTGCCCTCATAATACATCGACGAAGCTTCCGGACGGGTCACGCGCCTACGGTGGGATCGGCTGCCATATCATGGCGCTCTGGATGGATCGGGGTGTGTCCGGATACACCCATATGGGCGGTGAGGGGGCCAATTGGATCGGTGAGGCGCCGTTTTCCACGACCGAGCATGTGTTCCAGCAGATTGGAGACGGGACCTATAACCACTCCGGCCTGATGGCCGTCCGTGCCGCGCTCGCCGCGGGGACGAACATTACCTACAAGATCCTGTACAACGACGCCGTCGCAATGACGGGCGGGCAAGGGAACGAAGGGGATCTCGGGCCGGACCGGATTGCCCATGAGCTTCGCGCGATGGGCGTTCGGGACATCGCCGTAGTGTTCGACCCGAAGGAAGAGCCGGTGCGACGTTCGTTTCCCGATGGAGTGGGCTGGCATGAACGGGATGCGTTGCCCCAGGTTCAGCGGGACTTTCAGAAGATCAAAGGCGTCTCGGCCATCATCTACGTGCAGACCTGCGCGGCCGAGAAACGGCGCCGGAGGAAGCGGTCCAAGTTCCCGGACCCGGATCGCCGGATCTTTATCAATACGGACATCTGCGAGGGCTGCGGTGACTGTGGGGTACAGTCGAACTGTGTCTCGATCGTTCCGGTGGAGACGGAGCTGGGCCGGAAGCGGGCGATCGATCAGTCGTCCTGCAACAAGGATTTTTCCTGTGTGAAAGGCTTCTGCCCGTCTTTCGTGTCGGTCGAAGGGGCGGAGATCCGCAAAGAAGCCTCTGCCGAGGTGGAGATTGGGGATCTTTCGGAGCCGTCGCTTCCGAAGATTGAGGGCACGTGGAACGTCGTCATCACCGGGGTTGGCGGGACCGGGGTTGTCACGATTGGCGCGATTCTGGCCATGGCCGCCCATGTCGACGGCAAAGGGGCCGGGATGATGGAGATGGCGGGGCTCGCGCAGAAGGGCGGGGCGGTTCACATTCATTGCCGGATTGCCGAGACACCCGAGGATATCAACGCGATCCGGGTGGCCGCGGGGGAAGCCGACGCATTGATCGGTGGTGATCTTGTGGTCAGCGCGGGATCGAAAACGCTGGGTCTCAGTGCAACCGGACGTACCGGCGCTGTTGTGAACAGCCATGAGATCATCACGGGCGATTTCACGCGGGATACAGAGTTTCGGATCCCGTCGGAACGCCTTTCCCTGACGTTGGAGCGGAGGCTTCGGGACAAGCTTCACCTCTTTGACGCGTCCAAACTCTCCGAGATCGCCATGGGCGACTCGATCTACGCCAATATGATGACCTTCGGAGCGGCGTGGCAGCGGGGCCTGGTTCCTGTTTCGCTGGCGGCGATTGAGAAGGCAATTGAGCTGAATGGAGCGGCTGTCCAACGAAACCTGCGGGCGTTTGAGCTTGGACGGTGGGCGGTGTCCGATCCTGAGGCGGCGCATGAAGTTGTCAGCGCCACGTCGTCGGAAGCGCCAAAGTCGCTGGAAGACCGCATTGCCTATCGAGAGCAGCACCTGACGGCCTATCAAAGCGCAAGGCTGGCCCGGAAGTACCGGAAGCTCGTCGATCGGATTGAGGATCCCGGCCTGAAGGAGGCTGTCGTCCTCGGCTACCACAAGCTGCTGTCTTACAAGGACGAATATGAGGTGGCGCGCCTCCTGCTTGAGACGCGCGCGAAGGCAGAGGCTGCGTTCAAGGGCGATCTGAAGCTGACCTATCACCTGGCGCCGCCGCTTTTGTCCCGCGACGGACCTGATGGACGGCCGAAGAAGCGCGATTTCAGCAAGCGGATGGAACCCTGGTTCGGGGTGCTTGCCCGACTGAAAGGCCTTCGGGGTACGCCATTTGACATCTTCGGATATACGGCGGAACGGCGGATGGAGCGGCGCCTCATCCGCCAATATGAAAAAGATATCAAAGCGATGATCTCTGCGCCGCCGGCGAATATGGACGCTGCCTGTGACCTCGCGCGGCTGCCCCTGGAAATCCGCGGGTTCGGGCCTGTGAAACACGAGAATGCAGAACGCGCAGGCGAACGGCGCAAAACCCTTCTGGATGCGCTCAAAACGCCCTCGGAGGTCGCGCAGGCCGCCGAGTGACGTGTAGGTTTTGTGCAATCCCTCGGTGGCATTGTCGCACAAACGTCATATTGAGTGGCGAAAAGCGACGGGTTGCCCTAGGTGCAACGCGGGGAAACGGAAAAGGCAGACGGTCCCATGAGCGCCCAACGTCAGGTCGCGCGTGAAATCAGTTATGCAAGCTCGGCCCAGTCCAAGAGTGGCCGCGCTGTTATCCGTGTTCTGGAGAACGTGACGGGGCGGATCCGCTTGATCAAGCGGGCTGACGGGTACGAACACGAAGTGGCCCGGGGCCGCGATTTCTGGCAGGTCATGGTGGAGCGGTACGGCCTTTCGCTGGATGTCGTCGGTGGATCGCTCGACAATATCCCGAAAGCCGGGCCGCTCGTTTTGGTCGCGAACCACCCCTACGGCATTCTGGATGGCCTCATGATGGGCCATGTCCTGTCGATGGTGCGGGGGGATTTCCGCATTCTGGCGCACCGGGTGTTTCGGAAGGCCCAGGAACTCGACAAGATCATTCTGCCGGTCTCGTTCGACGAAACACGCGAGGCCGTGGCACAGAATTTGCAGACGCGAAAGACGGCCCTGCGGTATCTGGCCGACGGTGGCGCCATCGGTGTCTTTCCGGGGGGCACTGTATCCACGGCGGAAAAGCCCTTTGGCCAGCCCCTCGATCCCGGTTGGCGGGCCTTTACGGCGCGGATGATCGCAAAGAGCGAAGCGACAGTCGTACCGATGTATTTCGTCGGTGCCAATTCGCGCCTGTTTCAACTGGCGAGCCATTTACACACTACGCTCCGGATGGCGCTCTTGATTAAAGAGTTCAAGCGTCGCGTTGATGAGCCTGTGAAAGTGGTGATCGGCGAACCGATCCCGCGCAGCGAAATCGACAAGCACCGCACCGACGCGCGGGCGATGATGGACTTTCTGCGCCAGCAGACCTATGCCCTGTCTCCGACGCCGCTCAAATCCACGGACTACGGGTTTGAGTTCGAGGATCGATACAAGGGATAGGGCCAATGGCCATCGGGATTTTCGACTCCGGTCTGGGCGGGCTGACCGTTCTGGATGCCGTGTCAAAGCGGCTGCCGGACGTTCCTTTTGTCTATTTCGGTGACAGCGCCCATGCGCCTTACGGTGTGCGGGATGCCGATGACGTCTACGAGCTGACCACTGCCGCTGTCGAGCGTCTTTGGGAGGCAGGGTGCGACCTGGTCATTCTTGCCTGCAACACCGCCTCTGCGGCGGCGTTGCGTCGGATGCAGGAAAACTGGGTGCCATCCGACAAACGGGTGCTGGGCGTCTTCGTTCCGATGATCGAAGCCCTGACGGAGCGCAATTGGGGCGACAATTCTCCGCCCCGCGAGGTTGCGGTGAAACATGTGGCG
>CAWUIX010000106.1:0-6963 GCA_963922395.1 uncultured Rhodobacterales bacterium
CGGCGTCTATGACAGCGACTTTTGCGCCTTTGTCGTGCGCCGCGAGCGCTGCTGAAAGGCCCGTATACCCAGCCCCGATAATCAATACATCCACGCGGTTTGGTGGAACGCCGCGCAGATCAGCAGGTTGGACATCCTCCCACCAATAGGGCCGACCAATTCGAGCCTCGCCGGCGAAGAGCGTCACTCGTAGTTGCCTTTGACCCGTTCCTTACCCGGGTCAAAGTGCGGGAAAGGAACAACCTTCGCTTTCAGGCGCTTTTGCTGCCCGTCAAGTTGCCCGATCTCAAGCTCTGTCCCAAGTTCTGAGTGCGTCATAGCAACCCGTCCAAGCGCAATTACTTTTCCAAGGACCGGAGACTTCATCGCCGAGGTGATTTCACCCACTTGTGCTTTGCCCAAACGGATACAGTCACCCGGCGATGGCACGACCCCACCTTCTATATCGAAGCCAACAAGCTTTCGGTGCGGGTGGGCTTTGCGCTCTTCTAGGGCCGAACGGCCAATGAAATCGTCCACTTTAGATTTAAGTGGGACCGTGAAACCAATGCCCGCCTCCCAAGGGTCCGTCGTATCGTCAAACTCGGAGCCCGCGAAGATGAGCCCGGCTTCAATACGCATCATGTCAAGCGCGGCCAGACCCAGCGGAGTGAGGTCAAACGCCTGACCGGCGTCCCAAACGGCATCGAAGACGACAGTGGCGTCCTTTGGGTGGCAAAAGATCTCGTACCCAAGTTCTCCGGAATACCCCGTTCGGGAGATGACGACGGCCGCGCCGCTATAGTCTCCGACACGCGCAATTGTCAGTCTAAACCATGGAAGCTCGTCGATTGTTGGCTGTGTTGGTGGCGTCCAGAAGACCTTTGACAGGATTTCTCGTGAGTGTCGGCCTTGTACAGCGATATTGTGCAACTGATCGGTCGATGGGCGAACCCAAGCGTTCAGATCGCGCTTGAGGGCCTGCTCTTTGAGCCACAGACCGCTCGTATCGTTCCCACCAATCCATCGAAAGTTATTGTCGCCGAGGCGGTAGATCGTGCCATCGTCGATCATGCCGCCGTGGTCGTAGCACATTGCAGTATAGCTGACCTGACCAACGCTGATCTTCTTAACATTGCGTGTCACACAGAGCTGCATCAACTCCTCTGCGTCCGGTCCGGTCACTTCGTACTTTCGGAGCGGCGAGAGGTCCATGATCGCCGCTTTCTCTCGCACGGCCCAATACTCTTCAATGCTGCCATGTTGCGGAAAAGAATTGGGCAACCAGTATCCATTATACTCCACAAAGTCGCGCGTATGACGGGCGAAGCAGTCGTGAAATGCTGTCTTCTTTGTTTCCTCCAAATCCGCCTCCGCCGACTTTCTGTATCCTGTTGAGGGCATGAAATCCTCAGTCGCCTTATAGGTACGCACCTGGATGTCCGTTGGGTTCCAGCCGTTTGCAGGGTCAATGTCACAAGGGCACGCTGTCGATACGCACACAAGGTCGCTCAAAGCGCGGAGAAGCACATAGTCACCCGGACGAGACCAAGGGTCGTCCATTCCAATGGCGTTCGTGTCATCAAGCATCGTGTTGAAGAAGAAGTTGATCGCCGGCCAACCCCCGCGCGGACGAATGTCAAACCGGGCAAGATCGACGTTCATGTTGTCGGAGCAGTTGATGTGCCCGGGATAGCCCAGGTCTTCGTAATATCGGGCAGTGCAGGCGAGACCAAAGGTGTCATGTCGTCCGCAAGTGTCCCTAACGATCTCCACAAGCGGCTCGTGATCCACAGTCCAGTACTTTGAGAGGATCCCGGGGCTGGGATAGAGGGATCCCATCAGGCTGCGGGTCGTCGTAGGATCAATCTCCCGTTCGAGGCCTTTGTCCAGCGACCGAAGACTGAAAGCTTGAAAGTCTGAGCATTCTCGTCCTTTCACGTCGACGATTTGAATGAACTCGCCTTTCTTGACCTCGTACGCTGTGGCGTTTCCCGGCTGAATGTTAAAGTCCGCAAGCGGATCGGCCAATGGGTCCGGTGCGCCAAGCGCGTCCTTGGCCAGTCCTGGGTCAGAACGGCGGATATAGAGAATAAGATCGGTCGGCGCGTCCTGCGACTCTGGCGACATTGCTGTTCCGGGCGCTGCGCAAATGAGGAGCCCGTCGCACTCTGCCGTCAGTGTTTCCGTGTCGCCTGGGCGTGTCCCATCTCCAAGGACTGAAACAGCGTCTCCTGTCTCGATATTGAAGCCAGAGGTCGCAAGGGCCTTTAGAACTTTGGCGCCGGAAGGCGATCCGTTGGCCAAAGTCGCGATGGTTGCCTCTGGTCGTCCCGATCCCTTGGCCCCCAGCATCGCCGCATCTGAGGTGCGATCGGGTGCGAAGAAGACTAACTCGCCGGGCTGCAGTCCATCCTTGTCGAGCACGCTGATCTGATCCCCGCGATAGATCGGCACAGCGCGCGACCCGCCGCCCGGGACAGGATGGCGCTCGACACCGTGCGGCAGGATGGGAAGGCCTGGGACCACGACGCCCCGACGCTCCCAAGGATGTTCAATGAACCCAGCGGCAGTCATGCCAGACCCAGAATCTTTCGCCGCTTCTCGGCCCAGGCGTTGATCGCGATATCGAAAGTGAGCGCCATAAGAACGACCGAGAAGCCCAGTGTGAAGTTCTTACCAAGCTGCGTTCCTGCCATCGTCCGCTGCATCTCTTGGCCGAGATCGCGTGTCCCAATGAATGCCGCAATAATCACCATGAAGAACGCAAACATGAGTGCTTGGTTGAGGCCAACGGCGATCGTCGGCATTGCGAGCGGAAGTTGGACCTTCCAAAGCTTCTGACTGCGCGTGGCGCCTGACATATCGGCCGCTTCGGTCAACTCCGGAGGAACGCCGCGCAGACCCTCGATCGTGTACCGTACGACAGGGACCATGGTATAAATCAGGATCGACAAGATGACCGTGATCGGTGTGATCCCAAATAGCATGATCGCTGGCAGCAGGTAGATAAAGCTCGGGAATGTCTGGGCCGTGTCACAGATAAAGATCATGCGGCGCGACGCCTTTTCCGATCGGGCGGCCCTGATGGCCATCGGCATACCGATCAGGATCGCCAGGAGAACGGCGGTCAGGGTCGAGTGGAGCGTCAGCATGGCTCTGTCCCACCAGCCGAGCGCCGCTACAGCAGTAAAGAACGCAAGGCCAATTGCGGCCGGTCGCCACCCCCCAAGTATGTAACAGAAACCGGTAATCACCGCGATCAGCGCGAATGTGGGGACATACAGTAACGCTTGTTCTGTGGGGACCAGAACCCAGACATTGAAAAACCAGCGGATGAAATTGGTCACTGCCTGGATCGCGTCGAGCGCCAAGAAACCCTTGATAACGTCATCGATCTCCGAGCCCATGGACAGGGATTGGCGCCGTCCGACTTCGCTCAGGATCGGGAGGAATTGGCTCACTACGTAGAAGAAGACAAATGTCGCCAGGCCGAGAAGCAAGAAGAAGTGGCGCTTCCACCAGGGCGTGCCCTTCTCAAAATGTTCTGGCTGCTTGACCACCCAAGCCTTGCTCAGTCGATCCAGAGTAATTGCAAGCAGAACAATCGTAACCCCAATTTCGAAACTTCGGCCAAGCTTAAAGCTGTTCATCATTGCAAGGAGTTTTGCACCCAGCCCAGGCATCCCAATGAACGCCGTCAGAACGACCATTGCGAGCGACAACATGATGACTTGGTTTAGTCCGACAAGGATCTCCGTGCGTGCAGACGGCAAATAGACCGAGCGCAGCATCTGCCAGCGCGTACAGCCGGACATCTTACCCGCTTCGACAACCTCTGGCGGAACCTTCTTAAGGCCGACAGCGGTCATCAAAATCATCGGCGGCATCGAGTAGATGATTGTCGCGACCGATGCCGCTGTCGGTCCCACTTTGAAGAAGATCACAGCGGGTAAGAGGTAGCTGTAAAAGGGGAGAGTCTGCAGGATCGCGAGTAAGGGTCTAAGCGCGCTCTCAACCCGCTTGGACTTCCAGGCCCAAATCCCAAGAATCAACCCAATAAGAAAGCCGATGGGAGCAGCGACAACGATGACCGACATCGTCTCCATCGCCCATTTCCACTGCCCCATGAGTGCGGTCCAAACGAATGTTCCGCCAGCGAGCAACGAGAGCTTCCAGCCACCAAGCCAATACCCTAGGACTGCCGCACAGCCGGCCACCACGGACCAGGGCAAAGCTTCGAATCTTGGCCACCGCGACTTTCCATAGAGAATATTGGCAGCCGCATCGATGAGAACGCCCAGCCAGCCTGAAATGGTGCGGGTCACATTGATCAGGCCGAGATCATTTTGCAGCCAGGAGAAGCCCGCATCTAGCCAATCCGCCCAAGGTAGGATCCAGGTCTCCGGCAGCCTGTCTAAGACCGGAGGGAGCCATGGTTTGAAGAGCGTAAGGGCAATGGCGAATCCAAACAGGGCGAACAGGACCGTTCGTCTATTGGTTAGACCGCCGGCGCCAGTTGGCTTGCTCGACTCAACCTGACCAATGTTGACGGCGTCCGTCATCCACCTTCTCCGAGCAATACGGATAGGGCCGTCTTCCTGTTCATGCCGCGAAGAGTTCCATCGGGCATTTTCACCGGAATAGCGTCGGACGGATCCTCAACAATGCGGCGCGCAAGCGAATGGATCGTGGCGTCGGAGGCCACCGGCTCTCCGTTCGTGACAAGGCCATCTTCCGCCAAGACACTTGCATGAACGACTCTGGCCTTCTCAATCTCTTCAGTGAACTTCGCAACATACTCAGTTGCCGGGTTCAGCACGATTTTGTCTGGTGTATCACACTGCTCGATTGCGCCGTCCTTCATGATGGCAATGCGATCCGCCAGTCGTATGGCCTCGTCAAAGTCGTGTGTGATAAAGACGATTGTCTTTCCGAGCATCGCCTGGAGGCGAAGAAACTCATCCTGCATTTCGCGCCGGATTAATGGGTCAAGCGCGCTGAAGGGTTCGTCGAGAAACCAGATATCCGGCTCGATCGCCAGCGAACGCGCAATGCCGACCCTCTGCTGCTGTCCACCAGATAGTTCGCGCGGGAAATAGTCTTCGCGCCCTTCGAGGCCCACTAGATTGATCACTTCCAGTGCCCGCTCACGCCGCGTGTGCCGATCCTGACCGCGCATTTCGAGCGGAAAGGCAACATTCTCAAGGACCGTGCGATGGGGCAGTAGACCAAAGGATTGAAAAACCATCCCCATTTTGGATCGGCGCAACTCGATCAGTTCCGCTTCTGTCAGGGACATGATGTCCTGACCATCAACTTCGATTGTCCCGCCGGTGATGTCATGCAATCTGGAGAAGCATCTCACTAGGGTCGACTTGCCTGACCCGGACAGTCCCATGATGACGAGCATCTCGCCTTGTCCGACCTCGACCGACACATCCTTGACCCCGGCGATATAACCGTCTCCGCGGATCTCGTCATAGGATCGACCCGGAGCCATTGACGCAAGATACCCTGAAGGATCCGGCCCAAAGAGCTTCCAGACATTCTTTGCTGCAATGACAGACTCTGTGCTCACATGTGCCCCGATTTCATTTGCACCCGCCCCGCATGGTCGTGCGGGACGGGTGCTTCTGTCAAATTTTGCCGTGGATCAGCTTGAACAGGCGGTCATCCAAGGATCGACGATGTCGCGATTGGCGGACAGCCATTCTTCGGCAGCCTCTTCTGGCTCGAGCTCATCGGTGTCCACGAGCTTTGCCATTTCCGCGATCTGGGGATTGGTGAACGAGATCTTTGTCAAGACGCAGTAGGCGGTCGGCCACTTGCCTTCCATACCATCCCAAGCGGCTTTCTTCAGATAGCCATTCGGGGGGTTGCCGCAGTCGTAAAGCGCATTCGGGTTCGGCCCCTTTGCTGGATCTGAGTCACATCCGTCCTCCCACGCAGGGAACTCGACGAACTCGCCGGGCCAGACGGCTTCGGCAAAGTTCGGCGTCCAGTTAAAGACGACGACTGGACGCTTGTCGGCTTCGGCCGCACCGATTTCAGCCCAAAGGGCCGCGGCGGATCCAGCATTCACAACAACAAAGTCCATGCCAAGAGCCTCGACACGCTCCTTGCCGTGCTTTAGCCAGTCTGCCGGACCGTCCAGATACCGACCTTTGCCACCGGTCTCGGCTGTCGCAAAAATCTCTGCGCAATCGTTGAGCGCTTCCCAATCTGGCAGTCCAGGGCAGGCGTCTTTGGTCCACATTGGGTACCACCAGTCCTCGCGCGTGACCGCGTCATGGTCGCCAGCATCGTGCAGACCACCCTTCGAGAGCGCCTCGCGGAACGAATGCCCGAACGCGCCTTCCCAGACTTCCAGTTCCAAGGCCACGTCGCCAAGGCGAACGGATTCATACACGGCCTGGCTGTCCGTCGTCACATATTCGACGCTCAGGCCCATTTCCTCGTACATCTGACCCACGACATTCGACATCACAATCTGGCTGGACCAGTTGTGGATCGGAATGACAATCGGATCGCTACTGTCTTCGGCCATCGCGGCCATAGGTGCCGCGGCTAGCGCGGTCGACACCAAAACCTTAGTGAAGCGTTTCATTTTATGACTCCCTGTTTTCACTTGGTTTTCTTGTCTGGGCGAGTTTGCCTCGCCTCTTGTTCAGATTTTGAGGTAGCTTTCGAGGCTATCATCCAGCGCATCCACCCAAGGGGTGTGGTGGGGCGGCGCCTTCGTTCCGGTCATCGGGCTGGTGTATCCGTGGTCGCGGAAGCCCATGATGCCTTTCTTCTTATGCTTCTTCCATTCGTAGAACGCTTGGTTTGCGGCCTCGATGTCGAAGGACGGGTAATCGGTTTCGTCGATCAATTCGCCGGTGTATGCGCCCTGATATGCAATACAGCCATAATCATCCGCCAAGGCGTCTTCGTCATCCTGACGTTTCTTCCAATCCGCTTCCATCGCTGCGGCGTCAG
>CAWUIX010000107.1:0-6913 GCA_963922395.1 uncultured Rhodobacterales bacterium
GACGTCGAGCGCCAGCTCACGGATGTCCTCCGCTCCATGGCCCGCGCCTGGGACGGCACCTCCGCACGGCTTCTGCGGCAGGCCAAGGGTGCCCCGGCGGATGCCGGTCTGGGCCTTGTGGTGCAGGCGATGGCGCTAGGGGTTGGGCCTGCGGAATCGGGGTCCGGCGTCATTCAGTTTGTGGATGCAACGACGGGTCAGCCGCAGATCACGGGCCGGTACCTAAGCCAGAGCCAGGGGCGCGATGCCGTCACAGGCGAGACCGGCGCGATCTACCTGACGCGCGATCCACGAGGACCTTCTCTGGAAGAGCTTTGCCCGGAAGCGTATGATATTCTTGTGGAATCCGGCGCAACCTGCCGGGCGCGCCTTCGCGATGAGATGCAGGTGGAATTCACCATTCAGGCCGGCGCTCTCTCCATTCTCGACGCCGTGCGCCTTCCCAGAACCGCGCGCGCCGAGGTGGCGATCGCGGTTTCGCTGGCCGAGGAAGGGATCATTGCGCCCGAGGACGCGGTCCTCCGCGTTGAGCCCCGGGCGTTGCCAGAACTCCTCCACCGTCAGGTCGATCCGGGCCACACGCGGGACGCCTTTGTGCGCGGCATCGCCGCCAGCCCGGGGGCGGCGACAGGCAAGATCGTCTTCACCTCCCGGGCGGCGCAGCAAAGCGCCTCACGCGAAGAGCCTTGCATCCTTATCCGTCGCGAAACCTCGCCCGAGGACATTCGCGGCATGCACGCTTCGGTCGGCGTTCTGACCGAACGCGGCGGCATGACCAGCCACGCCGCTGTGATTGCGCGCGGACTGGGCCTGCCCTGCGTTGTGGGCGCGTCAGGCCTCCGGCTGAACCGGCGCGAAAAGACACTGACGGCAGCAGACGGTCGCGTCTTCAAAGAAGGCGATACCATCACGCTCGACGGCAGCTCCGGCGAGGCCCTGACCGGCGCGGCACCGCTGTTGGAACCTGCATTGGACGGTGCGTTTCGCACGCTTCTGGATTGGGCCGATGAGGCCCGCGATATCGGTGTGCGCGCGAACGCCGATACGCCCGCAGAGGCGCGCATGGCGCGGACCTTCGCCGCCGAAGGAATTGGCCTCTGCCGGACAGAGCACATGTTCTTTGACGAGGCGCGGCTCACGGTCATGCGTGAGATGATCTTCGCCGACAGCGCGGAAGACCGGGCCGCCGTTCTGGATCGGTTGCTTCCGATGCAGCGCGCGGACTTCATCGCCTTGTTCGATATTATGCGCGGTCTTCCGGTCTGTATCCGACTGCTTGACCCGCCCTTGCATGAGTTCCTGCCATCGGGCCGCGAAGGGATGCGCGAGCTGGCCGAGGCCCTGGACCTCCCCTTGAATGTGGTGACCCGGCGCATTGAATCCTTGAGCGAATTCAACCCGATGCTCGGAATGCGCGGGGTGCGACTTGGGATTGCAATCCCCGAAATCTACGACATGCAGGCCCGTGCGATCTTTGAGGCCACGGTCGACGGAAGCCGCGACGGGGACCCCGTGGTGCCCGAGATCATGATCCCGCTCGTCTCCGCAAAGCGTGAGGTCGAACTGGTCAAGACGCGGGTCGATGCCGTGGCCGCGGCGGTGCGGAACGAGCGTGGTACAGACTTCGCCTATCATCTGGGTGTGATGGTGGAGACTCCGCGCGCAACACTGCGGGCCGACGAGATAGCCCAGCATTCGGCGTTCCTGAGTTTTGGGACGAACGACCTGACCCAGATGGCCTATGGCCTGTCGCGCGACGACGCCGGACGATTCATGGGCTCCTATGTGCAGCAAGGCGTTTTTGCCGAAGATCCGTTTCATCGCCTCGACATAGACGGGGTTGGCGAACTTCTGACCATGGGCGCGGAGCGTGCGCATCGAGGTCGCGAAGACATCGTCTTGTCGATCTGTGGCGAGCATGCGGGTGACCCCGACAGCATCGCGTTTTGTCGGGATGTTGGGTTCACCTACGTGTCCTGTTCGCCCTTCCGCGTGCCGGTCGCGCGGCTCGCCGCCGGGCGGCTGGCCATCCAGGACCGCCAGACCCAAAGCTAATCCCCTAGAACCGCAAGGTTTGTTTCGACTTTTCCACAGGATCGGTGGAGATTCGCCGATGCGCCAAAACGCACATCCGGGGTGGGTGGACCTTCCAGCGACTGTGTTCTAAACGCCACGCTGACGTAGCGGACGGGGGTCCGCGCAACATGGAATATGGGGGCACCATGAACATCCGACCCACATTGTGGGCTGTGTGCGTATTGGCGCTTGGAGCGACAGCATCGCTCGGCTCTGACGTGGTCATCAGCCAGTCGAACAATCCGAAAGCCCTTCTGAACGATGACGTTCGGAACATGCTTGGAATTGAGCACAGCGCATTCTCGGCGCTGTCTGCCGCGAAAGTTGCGCGGCTTGGCGAGGAACCGGAAGAGGACGTCAGTGTCCTACGCTATGACAGATCCTTTCTGAACGAGTTGCCGACCGCAAAAGGTGGGGAGGCCTGGGCCTGTCTTGCTGAAGCGCTTTACTTTGAGGCGCGTGGCGAGCCCGTGAAGGGTATCTTCGCGGTGGCCGAGGTGATCATGAACCGGGTCGAGCGGCAGGGCTTTCCCGACAGCGTTTGTGGCGTGATATATCAGGGCACCGGCGAGCGCTATCAGTGCCAGTTCACGTACAGCTGCGATGGCCACAAAGAGGTGATCCACGAGCCGGCGGCCTATGCCAAGGTGGGCAAGATTGCGCGCCTGATGCTGGACGGTGACGCGCCGATGGATCTGACCGATGGCGCCACGCATTATCACACCAAGGCGGTGAACCCGCGGTGGAGCCGCGTCTATGACCGGACAGCAACGATCGGTCAGCACCACTTCTACCGCCGGCCTGATCGCTACGCATCGAACTAAGGTCGTATCGGACCCGGCCTGTGCCGGGTCCGGGCCATTCCTTGTGCCTGTTTCCCGTTAAGAAGATCGAAACACGACGGGGACCTGGCCCATGACCAGCGATATCGTACTCGCCTTTGCGCATCCTGAGGCCCGGTCCCGGGCCACTCAGGCCGCACCCGAACCTGACCGGATCTCGCTGCGCGACCATATCGTCGAGGTGGATATTGGCGCCTTCCAACAGGAACGTGGCCGGACGCAGCGTGTGTGCTTCAATGTGGTTGTCGAGGTCGCCCCCCACGGCGATCTGGCGGACGATGTCGATCGCATCCTGAGCTATGACCGGATCACCGAGGCCATCGCGGCCGAGCTGTCGCGCGAGCGGCTGAACCTTCTGGAAACGCTGGCAGAGCGCGTGGCGGCGCGGGTCCTTCTGGAACCGCAGGCGCGGCGCATTTTCGTTCGGATCGAGAAGCTGGACCTGGGTCCGGGCGCGCTTGGCGTTGAGATCGTGCGCTCGCAGGCGGATGTTTCGCCGGATGTCGCAGAGGATACTCAGCCGCATCCTGTGGTGATTTTCCTGTCTTCGGAGGCCACCCTGTCAAATCGCCTGACACAATGGATCGATGAGATCGAAGCCATGGACCGGCCTGCAATCCTGTGCGTCGGGCCGACGGAAGCCGTGGCGCCCGTGGCGTCGCACCCTGCCCCTCAGCGGCGGATTGATCTTTTGGCGCTGGAACAGGCGGCATGGGTCCTGGCAGCGCGGGATCAGCGGTGCGTCGTTGTGGATAGCCGGACCGAACTGGACTGGGCTGCGAAGCAAGGCCGGATCAGCGTCTGGGCGCCGTCGAAGATGGTGTTGGACGCGGCGGAGCCCCCGGAGCACGAGGATCCAGGATCGCTCACACTTTGGCTGGCGGCCGAGATGGAGGCGTCTGACGTGATCTTTGTCGGGGCCGAGCCACCGCAATCAGGTGTCGCCCGTGCGCTTCCGGTCACTGTGGACGCGCTGTCCCAGACAGGATGAGTGGGTTCATCGAGCCGTTTCCTCGGTCCGGGGATCGCCCGGATACTGCACTTGCCCTGGGTGGCAGCGCGCATGTCTGGTTCGACCGCATTCGGATTTGGGGGCGGGATGCAGAGAGATTTGCGGCCGCGCACCTGAGCGAGGGGGATGCAGAGCGTTTGAGTGCACCACGCCCGACGCTCTGTGGGCTGAGCCTTGAGACACCCAGGATCATGGGCATTCTGAACGTCACGCCGGACAGCTTTTCCGACGGGGGTGACCTGTCCACGGTTGCAGTCGCGGTTGCGCGTGCGCGGGAGATGGCCGAGGCAGCCGATATCCTTGATATCGGTGGGGAGAGCACCCGGCCCGGGGCCGAGACCGTGCCGGTGGCCGAGGAGATTGCGCGGACGGCGCCGGTGATCGCTGCGATCCGGGGTGCCGGGATCACCTGTCCGATCAGCATCGACACGCGGAAGGCCGAGGTTGCGGCGGCGGCGCTGGATGCCGGTGCGAATATGGTCAACGATGTCTCGGCGCTGATCTTTGATCCTGATCTCAAGGCGTTGGTGGCAGAGCGGGGTGTTCCCGTTTGCCTCATGCATGCCAAGGGCACCCCGAAAACGATGCAGCAGGAGGCGCAGTACGACGATGTCGTGGCTGAGGTCGCAGAAACGCTTCTGGCGCAGATCGCCTGCGCGATGGAGGCGGGGATCGAACGCGACAAGATCGTCATCGATCCGGGGATCGGGTTCGGTAAGACTTTGCAACATAATGTGACGATCCTGCGCCATCTGAGCCTGTATCATGACCTCGGCTGTCCGATCCTTTTGGGCGTATCGCGAAAGCGGTTTATTGGAACACTGGGTCATGCGCCCGAGGCGAAGGACAGGATGCCGGGGTCGGTTGCGGTGGCGCTTCATGGCGTCTCTCACGGTGTTCAGATCGTCCGCGTGCATGATGTGAAAGAGACACGGCAGGCTATGGACCTGCACCTGGCGCTCAACGCAGCGCAGACCGAGGCAGAGAACGAGGGCGATTGAGCCATGCGCAGACTATTTGGCACCGACGGAGTTCGGGGCACCGCGAATATGCATCCTATGACGGCAGAGCTGGCCCTTCGACTGGGGGCTGCGGCGGGCCGGTATTTCCGGCGCGACGGATCAGCCGCGCATCGTGTTGTGATTGGCAAGGACACCCGGCTTTCGGGGTACATGTTTGAGAACGCGTTGACGGCGGGGTTCACCTCGACCGGTATGAACGTCCTGCTGCTTGGTCCAGTGCCAACCCCGGCGGTGGGCATGCTGACGAAGTCGATGCGGGCCGATGTCGGCGTTATGATTTCGGCCTCACACAATCCGCACCACGACAACGGGATCAAGTTCTTTGGTCCGGACGGGTTCAAGCTGTCGGACACTGCCGAGGAGGAAATCGAAGGCATCCTTGACGACGAGATCCGCCTTGCCGATGCGGCGCGGATTGGCCGGGCGAAGCGGATCGACGATGGCCGGTTCCGCTATGTCGAGCGGGTGAAGTCGACGCTGCCGAATGACATCTCGCTTGATGGGCTGAAGGTTGTGATCGACTGCGCGAATGGCGCAGCCTACCGGGCGGCGCCTGAGGTTCTTTGGGAACTGGGTGCGGACGTGATCCCGATTGGGGTCAGTCCGAACGGGACCAACATCAATCAGGGTTGCGGGTCGACGGATACGCGGTCGGCAGCGGAGGCCGTGATCGCGCATGGTGCAGACGTCGCCATTTGCCTTGATGGGGATGCCGACCGGGTGATTGTTCTGGACGAGACCGGAACGCAGGCGGACGGGGATCAGATCATGGCTCTGCTCGCCGGTCGTTGGGCGGCGGAGGAGCGGCTGTCCGGCGGAACGCTTGTGGCGACTGTGATGTCGAACCTTGGCTTGGAACGTCACCTTGGGGCGAAGGGCTTAACCCTTCACCGGACCAAGGTGGGTGACCGCTACGTGGTGGAGGCCATGCGCCAAGGCGGGTTCAACATGGGCGGCGAGCAGTCCGGGCATATCGTGCTGACCGATTACGCGACAACCGGGGATGGCCTGATCGCCGGGCTGCAATTCCTGCGAGAGATGGTGCAAACCGGGACCCTGGCGTCTGCTCTGGCTCGGCAATTCGCACCTGTCCCACAGCTCTTGAAGAACGTGCGCTATGCAGCCGGTTCCGATCCTTTGGCAGCGGCGCAGGTGAAGACGGCCATTGCAGATGCCGAAGGGCGGCTTGCCGGAACGGGTCGCCTGTTGATCCGGCGCAGCGGGACCGAGCCTTTGATCCGCGTGATGGCGGAATGCGAGGATGAGGCGCTTCTTGCAGACGTCGTTGATGGCATCGTCGCGGAAGTTGAGAAGGCGGCCTGATCAGGCGCGGCGACGGGCGCTCCACTGGCTGAGCCCGATGCCCGACAGGATGAAGGCAAGCGCAATGAAGAGCTCCTTGGGCAGGCTCTCGTTCAGGATGGCGATCCCGAAGATGACCGACCAGACCGGGACCATGTAGCTGACCTGGCTGACGAAAAGTGATCCCGCAGACTGAATGATACGCACCTGAACCAGGGCGGCGAGGGCCGTGGGACCAATTGCGATCCAAAGCAGCGCGGTCAGGGACTGGTTCATCTCCACTGAGGGCAGACCTTCGAAGATCAATGCGAGGGGCGTAAGAAGCAGCGCGGCGGTCAGAAGGGCGACCGTTGCCATGGCGATCGGCGGCATCGTTGGCGCGCGGCGCGTCAGCACATTTGCGATGGCGTAGCAGGCGGCGGACGCAATGCAGGCAAAGCGGCCCAGGGTCACCTGATCTGATCCCTCGTCAAAGGCGCCCGGGCCAACGAGGATCACGAGGCCAACGAAGCCTAGAAGCACCCCGATGAACCGTCGTGGCCCGACCCCTTCGTCGCGCGAAAACTGCATCACCAAAAGAAGCGTCAGAAGGGGAACGGCGCCCATGGTGACGCCTGCGAAGGCGGAGGGGACGTGTTGCTGGCCCCAGGAGAGAAGCG
>CAWUIX010000108.1:0-6913 GCA_963922395.1 uncultured Rhodobacterales bacterium
CAAGAACTTCTACTTCCTCGAAATGAACACCCGGCTCCAGGTTGAACACCCGGTCACCGAACTCATCACAGGAATCGACCTCGTCGAACAGATGATCCGCGTCGCGGCGGGAGAGAAACTCTCAATCAGCCAGGCCGACATCCCGATCGACGGCTGGGCCATCGAAAGCCGGCTCTACGCCGAAGACCCCTACCGCAACTTCCTGCCGTCCATCGGCCGCCTGACCCAGTACCGCCCGCCCGAAGAGGTCGCGACCGACACCCACGCGGTGCGCAACGATACGGGTGTGTTCGAGGGCGGCGAGATCTCGATGTACTACGACCCGATGATCGCCAAGCTCTGCACCTGGGCGCCCTCGCGCGAAGGCGCAATCGACGAGATGCGCAAAGCACTCGATCGGTTCGAAGTCGAAGGGATCGGTCACAACCTTCCCTTCCTCTCTGCTGTGATGGACCACCCGAAGTTCGTGTCGGGCGATATGACCACTGCCTTTATCGCCGAAGAGTACCCCGATGGGTTCGAAGGCGTGGACCTGGACGAGGCCGAATTGCGGCGTGTCGCGGCCTCTGTCGCCGCTATGCACCGGATCGCCGAAATCCGCCGCACCCGCGTGAGCGGTCGGATGGACAACCACGAACGCCGCGTTGGCCGCGATTGGGTTGTGCGTATCGGCAAGAGCGACTTCGCCGTCGGGATCGAGGCGGACCCGAACGGCGCCACGGTTTCGTTCGCCGATGGCGCGACCCACCGGGTGGAGGGTGACTGGACCCCGGGCGACACGCTGGCAGAGATGTCCGTCGACGGCACACCCTTGGTGATGAAAGTCGGCAAAGTGCCCGCAGGCTTCCGCATTCGGACCCGCGGCGCCGACATTCGCGCCCGCATCCTCACACCACGGGTCGCCGAATTGGCAGAGCTGATGCCCGAGAAGCTGCCGCCCGACACCTCCAAACTCCTCCTCTGCCCGATGCCGGGCCTCATCGTGAAGGTCGATGTCGAGGTTGGTCAGGAGGTCCAGGAAGGCCAGGCTCTGTGCACGGTGGAAGCCATGAAGATGGAAAACATCCTCCGGGCCGAGCGCAAAGGCAAAGTC
Source organism: uncultured Rhodobacterales bacterium (assembly GCA_963922395.1). Lineage (GTDB taxonomy): Bacteria > Pseudomonadota > Alphaproteobacteria > Rhodobacterales > Rhodobacteraceae > Ovoidimarina. Next base: position 1,094 of record CAWUIX010000108.1, read on the forward strand.
TCAAAAATCAACGCCTCCGCCGGCGACAGCCTCGCCGTCGACGACGTGATCATGGAGTTCGAATAGGTGCAGGAGGCGCGCTCACTCCCCGGGCACAAGCTCGTAATCTGTTCGCCGGATCCATCCGGCGACAAGCGCGCCGATCCAGCCAATCATCGCACATCCCAGAAGAAGCGGGACCAATACTCCCGCCAGTTCCGGTGCGGCCATCGTCTTGGTGTAGCCAATTCCGCCCAAAAGAAGCGCCGCGATCCAGCATCCGGCAGAAAACCCCGCGACCGCACCAAGCTTTCCGCGGGTGCGCCACGGGATATGCGCGACGCTTGCTCCTTCGAAGGCCACGATCTCCGGGATCACGAAGCGATCAATCAGGATCATGTTCGCGGTCAGCAGCGTTACCACCGCAAGCTTCGCACCCAGCTTGTCAGAGAACACGCCCTCATAGACACCAAGCCGCATGAACAAAAGCGCAAGACCGGTGAACCACAGGCCGATCAAGGCGATCTTGATCAGCTTGTGCCCGAACAGCATAAGCCTCAGGCCCTCTTCCTCGATCATATGGTGAAACCGCCGCACGACGTTCAGCTCCAGGAACGCCGCACCTCCAATGCCAATGGCAAAGAACAGCATGTGGCCCGTGCGGACCGCGTCAAATATCAGATCAATCATGGGTCCCGACGCCCGATCATCCCGAATGCATGTCAGGGTTCGACCGAATTAAGGCGGGAATGTGGCACGCGGGCGCGGAAAGCGGGACCTTGCGGGCCGTGTTTGTCAAAGAACCATCCCCGAACCGGGAACAGTCACTCAGCAGCAGTGGCGCGTGCGCGGATCTCTTGCTTGCGAAGCGGCATCTTGTCGATGGCGCGGGAAATCTCCCGGACGTTCCAGGGCAGGGGCTTGCGCTGCTTCACCCCGCCGTCCTTACCGATCAGCGCCAGCATAAAGCCACGGGGGCGCAACGTGCGCCGCAAATCGGATCGTGCCGACGGGTCGGTATCGATGATCACAACAACATCCCGATCGACCAGCGCTTCGGTGCGCGCCTCCAGAAGCTCCACCTGCTCACGGAACCTCGGATCCGCGGGCGTATCCGCGAACACAACGACAGGCCGGGCGATCCACTGGAAGGCGTCCAGATCAATCTCGGCTCCGTCCAGTGGCGTCGCCGGGTCCGCCTGCCATGCCGCAACGGGGTCAACGGGCCCGTCTGTAGAGCCGTCGGTGGCTGCCGCGGGAAGGGCGCCCGCCAGAAGCGCCGCAATGATCAGGGATGTTCGCACAGTCAATCTCACTCCGTCTCCTTCCGATATAGGACGGCTGGCGGCGAAAACGAAGGGTCTAGGGATACGGGGTCACAGCTCCGTGTGCCTGGGCGAAAGGAGGGTCAGATGACCGATTGGAAATCGCTCGCCGAAAAGGAACTGCGTGGCAGGCCGCTTGACGACCTGACATGGGATACGCTCGAAGGCATCCCCGTAAAACCTCTTTATTCAGAGGAGGATACGGCAAGTCTTTCACATATGGGCGGAACGCCCGGCGTCGCGCCGTACACCCGCGGTGTACGCGCAACCATGTACACGGGCCGCCCCTGGACGATCCGCCAATACGCGGGCTTCTCGACAGCCGAAGAGTCGAACGCCTTCTACCGAAAGGCGCTCGCAGCGGGTCAGCAAGGTGTCTCCGTCGCCTTCGATCTCGCGACACACCGCGGCTATGACAGCGATCACCCGCGCGTCGTGGGGGATGTGGGCAAGGCCGGCGTCGCAATCGACAGCGTCGAGGATATGAAGATCCTGTTCGATGGGATCCCACTGGAAAAAGTCAGCGTTTCCATGACGATGAACGGCGCAGTTATACCTGTTCTCGCGAACTTCATCGTTACGGGGGAAGAACAGGGCGTCGACCGCGCAGCGCTCTCTGGAACCATCCAGAACGATATTCTGAAGGAGTTTATGGTCCGGAACACCTACATCTACCCGCCAGAAGCAAGCATGAGGATTGTCTCGGATATTATTGAATTCACGTCAAAAGATATGCCGAAGTTCAATTCCATCTCAATCTCTGGCTACCACATGCAGGAGGCCGGCGCGAACCTCGTTCAGGAGCTCGCTTTCACGCTCGCAGACGGGCGCGAATACGTGCGCGCCGCGATTGAACGCGGTATGGATGTTGACAAATTCGCACCTCGGCTCTCGTTCTTCTTCGCCATCGGCATGAACTTTTTCATGGAGGCGGCAAAGCTTCGGGCGGCGCGTCTTCTTTGGTCGAAGATCATGGACGAATTCGAGCCAAAAGACCCGCGCTCGAAAATGCTCCGCACCCATTGCCAGACCTCCGGGGTGTCCCTGCAAGAGCAGGATCCGTACAACAACGTGATCCGCACGGCCTATGAAGCAATGTCCGCCGTCCTCGGCGGAACACAGTCCCTGCACACCAATGCGCTCGACGAGGCAATCGCCCTTCCGACAGAGTTCAGTGCGCGTATTGCGCGGAACACCCAGCTGATTTTGCAGGAGGAAACTGGCATCACGAATGTCGTCGATCCGCTGGCAGGCTCTTACTATGTCGAGAGCCTGACCGCAGAACTGGCCGACAAGGCCTGGGCTCTGATCGAAGAAGTGGAAACCTTGGGCGGCATGACCAAGGCCGTGGCCTCCGGCATGCCGAAGCTTCGGATCGAAGAGACCGCCGCCCGCCGCCAGGCCATGATCGATCGGGGCGAAGAGGTGATCGTCGGCGTCAACAAGTATCGCAAGGACAAAGAGGACCCGATCGACATCCTCGACATCGACAACGCGGCTGTGCGCGACGCGCAAGTTGCACGAATCGAACAAACGCGGGCCAGCCGCGACGAAACGGCCTGTGAGACGGCGCTTGCGAACCTCGAAGCCGCCGCAAAGGGCGATGGAAACCTCCTGGCCGCGGCAGTCGAAGCTGCCCGGGCACGCGCGACAGTGGGAGAAATCTCGATGGCACTTGAAAAGGTCTTTGGCCGCCACCGCGCCGAAGTGAAAACGCTCGCCGGTGTCTATGGCGCAGCGTACGAAGGCGACGAAGAATTCGCCGCGATCCAGAAAGATGTCGAAACATTCGCCGACACCGAAGGGCGCCGGCCACGGATGCTCGTCGTAAAAATGGGCCAGGACGGTCACGACCGCGGTGCCAAAGTCATCGCCACGGCGTTCGCCGATATCGGGTTCGACGTCGATGTCGGCCCCTTGTTCCAGACGCCCGACGAAGCGGCGCAAGACGCCGTGGACAACGACGTCCACGTGGTCGGTATCTCGTCGCAGGCGGCGGGACACAAAACACTGGCGCCAAAGCTTATCGAAGCCCTCAAGGAAAAGGGCGCGGGCGATATCCTCGTGATCTGCGGTGGCGTTATCCCCCAGCAGGACTACGACTACCTCAAATCCGCTGGGGTCTCGGCAATCTTCGGCCCCGGAACCAACATCCCCGATGCGGCGCGCGAGATCCTGACGCTTATCGGGGAACGGAGGGCCGCCTGATGGACATCGCCATTGTTGGCGCCGGTGGGATCGGCGGCTATCTCGCAGCCAAGCTGATCGCAGCGGAACGCGAGGTGAAACTCGTCGCGCGCGGCACACAACTCGCCGCGATCCGGGAGAACGGTCTCACCCTGATCGATCCAGAGGGCGATCTGAACGTCGCGCCGGCTCTCCTGACCGACGATGTTGAAGAAATCGGTCAGCCCGACCTGATCGTCCTGTCCACCAAAGCGCATCAGCTTGCCGCAGCCATCGACCAGATTCGCCCTGCCGTCGGTCCAGAGACGCGCATTCTGCCATTTCAGAATGGGGTCGATGCGCCTGACATGCTCGCCGACGCCTTTGGGCCAGAGCGGGCCCTGATCGGCATCGCCCGCTTCTTCGCCAATATCACCGCCCCGGGCGTCATCACTCGCTACGGTATCCCCCGCGGCTTCACCGTGGGCACGCTCGACGGCAAACAGTCCTCGGTACAGGACATCATCGCGCTCTTCCGCAATGCGGGCGTCGAGGCTCCGGACCACCCGGATGTCCGGATCGATCTCTGGACGAAGTTCGTACTTTTCAACGCCATGTCGAGCCTGACGGCCGGTACACGCAAACGCTTTGGGACACTGCGCGATTTGGCCGAAACCCGAGAATTGGCCCGCCGTCTGATGCAGGAAACGTGGGAGGTTGGGCGTGCCTCGGGCGTCAACCTGCCGGACAATGTGGTAGACCAGACCATGGAAGTGTTTCTGACCCGCGTCCCGGCAGAGGGGCGGACATCCACGGCCCATGACCTTGAAGAGGGGCGGGCGCTTGAGATCGACCACACTTCTGGCGCGGTCACCCGGCGCGGGCGTGCGCTTGGGGTCGATGTGACGGCGTCCGAGACGATCTATGCGCTCCTCTCCCCCTGGAAGGACGGCGCCTGATCTGAAGCCGGGGAGGGGCGCTGCCCCGCCCGCGCGTACCGCGCGGGCCCCCGGGATATTTTCCGGAAAGAAGATCGGGGCGGGTTTTCGACGCCGCCGATCCGGCCTAGGGTCCGCCCGTGCACAAGGAGGAACGGCGGATGGGATTTTCCGGCTTTAAGGCGCGGATGTTGTCGGGCGAGACGCTGGTGGGGACGTTTCTGAAAACGCCGGCCTACGAACTTATCGAGATCCTGCATGACACCGGGCTCGACTTCCTGTGTCTTGATGCCGAACATGCGCCCTTTGATCGCGCGCGGATGGATGCCTGCCTCGCACTTGCCCGCGCCCTTGATTTCCCGACGTTCGTGCGCGTACCAGCCGCGACGCCGGATCAGCTTCTGCAGGTGCTGGACGCAGGGGCCCTGGGCGTCGTGTGCCCCCATATCGATAGCGCGGAGAAGGCCGAAGAGATCGCCCGGGCCGCCCGGTTCGGCGAAGGCGGTCGCGGGTTTGCCGGGTCCACGCGCTGGGCTGGCTACACCCGCCGGGGCATGGCCGACATCCTCGATCAATCCACGTCGGAAACGGTCGTCCTGGCCCAGATCGAAGAACCGGCAGGCGTCGCAGCCGCCGATGCCATTGCGGCAACGCCCGGAATCGATGGGCTCTTTATTGGCCCCGCCGATCTTTCGGTCGCCATGGGGCACACGAACCAGACCTCGGACGATCTTATGGCGGCCTACGCGGCGGTAGGGGAGGCGTGCAAAGCCCACGGCAAGGCCAATGTCACGTTTGTAGGCGATGGCGACAGAGCGCGTCTTGTGGCCGACTACGGCGTGACGGTGTTCTTCGTGGCCTCGGAACACACCTGGATGGCCCAGGGCGCCAAGGCGGCTGCAGCTGACATCAAGGGATCAGGCTAGAAGGGATCAGGCTAAGACGGTCGCGCCCTCGAACACCTCAAATGAGCGCTCGATAAACCTCTGGCGGATCTCCCGCCGCTCCATCAAGAGCTCATGTTCAGCGCCCTCGAACCACTCTAGTGTGGCGCTCGGCCAGCGCGACGCCAGCCGTTCGACTGCCGCCGCGTCGACGATCTTCTCTTCGGTTCCGATCCCCACATAGGCCGGAATGTCCGGCAATGCGATCCGGTGCAGCGCGTGGGTCTCCGCCAGCGCCTCCCCCAGCCAAATCAGGCTGGGTCCGCCCAACCTGAACCGATCCACCGCAGCCGTCTGTCGCTTCATGAGATCCCACTGCGCCGGATCTGTCGTCAGGAAATTCCCCTCGAACGGGGCGATCAGAAAGTAATCGGCCCCGTTCGTCGTGGGCGCCTGCCAGCCACCCAGACCCACCGATTTCGCCAGAACCGGCAGTGTATAGGACAGATGCTTGAGCTTTGGGGCAAT